>JASEHT010000075.1 GCA_030018675.1 Smithella sp. | reverse complement strand
GCCCACAGCATCGCCGCCAATCATCCCGAAGTTGTTCTCATGGTTCTGTTGGTTGATGAACGCCCGGAAGAAGTTACCGACATGCAACGCAGTGTCGCAGGAGAAGTTATTGCGTCTACCTTTGATGAACCCGCTTCCTGTCACGTTCAGGTGGCTGAAATGGTCATAGAAAAAGCCAAGCGTCTCGTTGAACACAAAAAGGATGTTGTCATATTGCTGGATAGTATTACTCGTCTGGCCCGCGCCTATAACACGGTCGTCCCGCCAAGCGGAAAAGTTCTTTCCGGCGGTGTCGATTCCAACGCTCTGCATAAACCGAAACGCTTTTTCGGCGCGGCGAGAAATATCGAAAACGGAGGAAGTCTGACGATCATTTCCACGGCCTTGATCGATACCGGAAGCAGAATGGATGAAGTCATCTTTGAAGAATTCAAGGGAACGGGCAATATGGAACTGCATCTGGACCGCCGCATTGCCGATCGCAGGATATTCCCCGCTTTCGATTTGATCCGTTCGGGAACCAGAAAAGAAGAAATGCTGATCCCCAAGAACAATCTCAATCGCGTCTGGATACTGCGGCGTCTGCTGCAGGAAATGAATCCGGTTGACGCCATGGAATTTATTATCGGAAAAATCAAGAAAACGGAAACCAATCAGGAATTTCTGGATTCAATGAATTCCTAGTGGAAACAAGATTTTGTGTTTTTGCTTGAATTTATGCCGCATATATTGTAAGGCTGGCCAGCAATTTTAAATAAAGCGAAAAACGCTAATCATTAAAGATAGATAAACATCAGGGAGGAAAGTAAGAAAAAATGAAAGAAGGAATTCATCCGGAATATAAGGAAGCGACCATCACTTGTGTTTGCGGCAATGTGATTAACACAAGGTCCACGAAGCATGACATTAAAACGGAAATTTGCTCCAATTGCCATCCCTTTATAACCGGCAAACAGAAGATCCTTGATACGGCGGGCCGTGTTGAAAGATTCAAGAAGAAATATGAGGCCAAGCCGGAAACCGCAACAGCTAAAAAGACAGCCGCCAAGAAGGTCAAGAAATAAACGGCAGGCGTTTTATTAAAAACTGCCTGTGGGAATCTATCCTGATGAAAAATAATCATCTCTTTTCTTCTCTGCCGGATGTATTTTCTTGCTTTTTCAGGCCGGAGCAAAGCGCTTTTGTCTGTAAGCTTCATTGTCCCCCGGAAAGTATCCTCAATATCTTCCGGTGCCGCCACTTATAGGTATCCTTCAAAATTTGGAAGCAGACCGACGAAAGGTATTCATTGGAATGACCTTTCACCGGTCAATATATTATTAGAGATTATCATGGAAATCATACTGGACAAACTGCAAGAGATTGAACTTCGTTACAGGGAATTGGAAGGACATCTGAGCGATCCGAAAGTTGTCTCCAAACAGGGCATGTATCAAAAATATGCGAAAGAACATGCCGATTTGAGAGAGCTAGTGGAAACGATACGCGAATATAATGCTGTGAGAAATCAACTGAAGGAATATCAGGATGTTCTCACGGAAAATGACGAGGATTTAAAAGCCATTGTCAAGGAAGACATGCCCCAGTTAAAACAAAAGCAGGCCGACCTGGAAGAAAGGCTGAATCTGCTGCTTCTGCCCAAAGATCCCAACGATAATAAAAACGTCTTTCTCGAAATCAGAGCTGGCACCGGCGGCGATGAGGCCGGTCTTTTCGCAGGCGATTTATTCCGGATGTACGCGAAATATGCCGAATCGCAGGGCTGGCGTGTGGAAGTGATGAGTAGCTCTCCTGCGGGTGGCATGGGCGGATTCAAGGAAATTATCGCTCAGATCGAAGGCAACGGCGCCTACAGCCGTTTGAAATACGAAAGCGGCGTGCATCGGGTGCAGCGCGTTCCGGTGACGGAAGCGCAGGGACGGATTCACACCTCTGCGGTAACTGTGGCCATTATGCCCGAGGCGGAAGAGGTCGAGATCAGCATTGACCTCAACGATTTACGGATCGACGTTTATCGTTCCACCGGTCACGGCGGCCAAAGCGTTAACACAACGGATTCCGCCGTTCGGATTACCCATTTGCCGACCGGCCTCGTCGTCACCTGTCAGGACGAAAAATCTCAGCTTAAAAACAAGAATAAAGCCATGAAGGTTTTGCGGGCCAGACTCCTGGATGCCGAGGTGCAGAGGCAGAATGCCGAACAGGCGCAGACGCGCAAAAGCCAGGTTGGCAGCGGCGACCGCTCCGAGCGTATCCGCACCTATAACTTTCCGCAGGGAAGAATAACCGATCACCGCATCAATCTGACGCGTTACGATCTGGATAATTTCTTAAACGGCAATATCGGTTCACTGATTGATGCTTTAGCGGCGGACTGCCAGGCGGCGGCGCTCAATAAAACATCCCATTAAAAATTCCTGACACGAGCGGTAGTCCGTTTATTTCACTTCGGGGAAAGCGTGCGATAACGCTTTTTGGAAGACATCCGGGTTTTTCCTGAACTTTTCAATGATCAGATCGGCAAACTTCCAGACGTTTAATCTGATTTCGCGTTTATAGGCGTTGATTTTATAGATTGCGGGAATGCCGCTGAATTCATCGTCAATATGGAAGAAATATTTTATTTGATTTTTCGTGTCGATATATTTCTTCGGAGTTCCCTGATGCTGAACGCCGTTGCGGTAAACGATCCAGAAGCTGTTGAAATCTTCAAGGGACAGCCCTAAATCCTTTGCCGCCGCAATTTTAAATGTTTCATCGTCCCTTTTGCCGTGAAGGGTATTGGTGAAAGCGCGATAATACCTTTCGCAGAGGAAAAGCGCCGCCGACAGAGCCAGAAATCCTCCGTCTCCTTCCGGAAGCTCCTTGAGTTTTTCAATGGGCTGTACGAACCAGCCGTCGAATCTGTCCATTAAGCTTGCGCCCGGCTTCATAATTGCAGCTCCTGTTGAGGGGTTCCAAACATACTTTTCGCCCGGATACGTAAATTGCCTAAAATATTAATGATTTGGGTTTATAAACGCTTGACATTTTTTTTGCAACCATTTATTTTCAAATGCCTTGGATGGCCTTAAATCTTTAGTGTACTTCAGGAAATACCATGCGGATTAATGACATTTTAAATGAGGCAGTTCTTTCCTTTGAAGCCATGGGAAGTCCTACGCCCAGACTTGACGCCGAGATCTTGCTCGCATTGTGCCTGGATTGCGACCGCATGGAATTTCTTAAAAATCCCGGGATGGCCATCAGTCCGGCACAACTTGCCGGTTTTCAAGAGCTGGTCGCCCGAAGAAAGCGCTGGGAACCCGTCGCTTATATTACGGGCCGGAAAGAATTCTGGGATTTTTCGCTGGAAGTCAGCCGGGACGTTTTAATTCCCCGTCCCGATACGGAAATCATCGTTGAAGAAGCCCTGGCTATTTGTCGTAAGACAGATTCACCGGAATTGAGAATAGCTGACATAGGAACGGGCAGTGGCGCCATCGCGCTGGCTCTGGCCAAAGAGCTTGCCTCGTCCCTGATTGTGGCGACGGATATTTCCGCCGCGGCTCTCGCGCAGGCGAAAAGGAACGCCAGGGCGTTGAATCTGGAGAGCCGGATTGATTTTCGTCAGGGAGACTTGTTTGAACCCGTTGACGGTCTTTTTGATATGATCATTAGCAATCCCCCGTACATTTCGGTGAAGGATTATGAAAACCTTCCCGACGGGGTGAAAGCTTATGAACCGTCCATGGCTCTTTTGGCCGGCGAGACGGGATTGGAATTTTATGAAAAATTAATGCATCAGGCGATTGATTATCTTCAAAAAAATGGTTGGATTTTGTTGGAAATTGGAGCTACACAGGACACAGATGTTTGCGCATTGATGCATCAAACCGGATTATACGAAAGCATCGCAGTACGCGCGGACTACGCCGGCTTGCCGCGCGTCATAAAAGCAAGGAGAAAACATTGGATAAAATAATCATCAATGGCGGAAGGCCGCTTTACGGAGATGTTCGGATCAGCGGGGCTAAAAACGCGGCGCTGCCGATTCTGGCCTCCGCATTGCTTACTGAAGGGACAAACACATTTCATAATATTCCTGATCTGGTCGATATTAAAACGATTAAAAAACTTTTAACGAGTATGGGCGCTCAAATTTCCGGCACAGAAACCGTTGAAATAAATGTGGATAAAATTACGGACTGCACGGCATCGTACGATCTCGTGAAGACCATGCGGGCGTCGATTCTGGTGCTGGGACCGCTCGTTGCCAGAGCGGGGATGGCGAAAGTTTCTCTGCCGGGCGGCTGCGCGATCGGCGCGAGGCCGGTCAATCTTCATTTGAAAGCCCTGGAGGAAATGGGCGCCCATGTCGAGTTGAGCAACGGATATATCGAAGCCAAAGCCAAAAGGCTAAAAGGAGCGGAAATATCTTTTGATCTTCCCACTGTGACCGGTACGGAGAATATCATGATGGCGGCAACGTTGGCGTCCGGCGTCACTGTCTTAAATAACGCGGCGCGCGAACCGGAAATTGTTAATCTGGCGGATGTCTTGAAAGGCATGGGCGCAAAAATCAGCGGCGCGGGAACAGATGTTATCACCATAGAAGGCGTCACATCATTAACGCCCACGGAAGCCGAGGTCATTCCGGACCGCATCGAAGCCGGCACCTTCATGATTGCCGCGGGGATGACGGGAGGCGAACTCAATATCACGGGCTGCAATCCGCACCATCTGGAAGCGTTGATCAATAAGTTACGCGATACGGGGATGGAAATTTCTTCGTCTAAAAACAGGTTGAAGGTGTCGTCATCGGATAAAATCAACAGCGTTGATATCAAAACAACGCCCCACCCCGGATTCCCCACTGATTTGCAGGCGCAGATGATGGCTTATATGAGTATCGCCAGCGGCTTGAGCGTTATCTCCGAAACCGTTTTTGAAAATCGATTCATGCATGTCAGCGAGCTCATACGGATGGGGGCTGATATTGTCATTCAGGGTGGCAATGCGGTGGTCCGCGGGGTTCCCAAACTTCGCGGCGCGCAGATTATGGCGACTGATTTGAGGGCTTCAGCATCTCTCGTCCTGGCGGCCCTCGTCGCCGAGGGTCAAACGGAGATATCCCGAGTTTATCACATTGACCGGGGTTACGAGACGATTGAAAAAAAATTTTCCGCTCTCGGGGCGGATATCAAAAGGGTAAAATGATGAAAACAATAAGATCCAACTCCGTCGGATTTGAAAAATTTTTTCGAGAATTGCGTAAGCGGGGAGGCTTTCACTCCGTCGAGCTTTTGTCCTCCGTGTCTAAAATCGTGAACGATGTGGCCTCTGCCGGCGATCAAGCCTTGTTTCGATACACGAAGAAATTCGACGGCTATCCATTGAAGGCGGCCACGGTGGAAGTGACCGTCTCGGAAAAAAAGAAGGCGCTGGCGCAGGTTTGTCGCGAGGATTTAAAAATTCTCAAACAGGCGGCGACGCGGATTGAAAAATACCATCGTCATCAGATCACCACGGGTTTTATGGTGCGGACAGAAAAAGGCGTCGAAATGGGACAGCGCATATTACCCTTGAACAGGGTCGGCATTTACGCTCCCGGCGGCAAAGCGTCCTATCCGTCGACCATCCTTATGGCGGCGGTCCCGGCGCGCATTGCCGGCGTGAAAGAAATCATTCTGGTCAGTCCTGCGCAAAACGGGAAATTGAATCCCCTGGTTGTTGCGGCTGCGGAGGTGAGCGGGGTGCATCGCTTATTCAAAATCGGCGGCGCCCAGGCCGTTGCCGCGCTGGCTTACGGGACGAAGAGCATTCCGCGCGTTGATAAAATAGTGGGTCCGGGCAATGCTTATGTTGCCGCGGCCAAAAAAATGGTTTTCGGCCAGGTTGATATTGACATGATTGCCGGCCCCAGCGAAGTTCTCGTTATCGCCGACAATACGGCAAACGCCGGTTACGCGGCTGCGGATATGCTGGCGCAGATTGAGCATGACGAAATGGCGGCGGCTGTTCTTTTGACGCCATCCGGGCATCTGGCAAAAGCGGTGCAGCGTGAATTTTGGGAACAAATGAAAACATCACCGCGAAAAGAGATCATAGAAAAATCTATAAAACAGTACGGCGCGATAATTATTACAAGAAGCGTTGCAGAAGCCTTTGATATTGCCAATGACTACGCGCCGGAGCATTTGGAATTAATGGTCAAAAATCCGGAGAAGCTTCTGGCTAAAGTTAAAAACGCCGGATCGGTTTTTCTCGGGTCTTTTACGCCGGAAGCGTTGGGTGATTATATGGCCGGAACAAATCACGTGTTGCCGACAAGCGGCACGGCTCGTTTTTCATCGCCGCTGGGCGTTTATGATTTTTATAAACGCATGAGCGTTCTCTGCTTTTCGCGCGAAGCTTTCCAAAAACTGAGCGAACCAACCGCACACTTTGCCCGGATGGAAGGGCTTGATGCTCACGCCCAATCCGTTCTCATCCGCCAAAAATAGAAATTATTTCACATCATGCCAGAAGAAAAACACACAAAATATCCATCCGTCAAACGCATAAGCGATGAAGAGCGTATCACCATGGTCAAAGAAATATTTTCGACCATTACCGGGCGCTATGATTTCTTAAATCATTTTTTGAGCATGCGCAGGGATATTGCCTGGCGGCGTTTCGCGATTAAAAAAATGGTTTTTTTTAAAACAAACAGATTTCTTGATATTGCCTGTGGCACAGGCGATCTCTCCATTAACGCCGTCCGGGAGCACAGGGACGTTTCCGTTTCCGGTATTGATTTTGTTTATCCGATGATTCAGGCGGCAAAACAAAAATCGACAAAGAAAAATCTGTCGGGTAAAACAAATTTTCTTCAGGCGAGCGCCCTTAATTTACCGTTCGTTGAAAACGCCTTCGATGTTACAGCAATGGCTTTCGGGATTAGAAACATTCCGCAAAAAGCCGACGCTCTCCGGGAAATGCTTCGCGTGACGACGCCGGGCGGACAAATCATGATTCTGGAAATGACTTTTATTCAAAACCGGTTTTTCAGATTATTTTATTATATTTATTTGAACTATCTGCTTCCTTTATTGGCGAAAATATTTTCCAGAAATGCGGCGGCCTATTACTACCTTGCCGATTCCATTATGAATTTCCCCTCCCCCGAAGAATTTGCCTCTTTTATGGGAGAAGTCGGTATCGCTGATATCCGAATATACCGACGGACTTTTGGTATCGCCTGTTTATATGTGGGGAAAAAAGTCTAAACGGGTTTCGGATAACCGGAATCGCAGTCATCGTCATAATCGTGTTTATGTTAAAAGGAGTTGCTAAAACCGACAAGCAATAGACAACGCGCATATTCCTGCGCATGTAGCAACTTTCTTCATTGTTGTTTTTTCAACGTGTTCGGGTTTAGACATGCAAGCTTCTTATCATGTCCGACAGCGCTTTGTTGTTCTTATAAATGTTTAACATTCTTTTTTCAAAACGATCCCATTTCCGGGCCAATTTTATCTTTGCAAAGAAATTGCTGTAAGAGCTGATGGGTATAAATTCCGTGTTGCAGATGTTGTCAATAATGAACAATCGGGAAATTTTATCGTCAGATCTCTGACAGAGGATATTGCTGGGGTCCAAATTCATCGTGATGATTCGATTATCAAACAGATATTTTTTCAGGGCAAATAATGAATTCGTGAGGCTATCGTAATATTTTTTTGTTTTCTCTTCCGAGGCAAGATAATATCCCAACGTCTTTGATATTGCGGCGTCTCGGTCCAGAATCAGATCGAAAACGGAACCCGGGCCGAGGTTTGTTTCAATATCGCCATGATATCGGGAAATCATTTCCCATGAAATGCGCCGTTTTTCGAGGTGTTTATAATATTTTTTTTCCCGCTCGCTTTCTTTGGTATGACCGGATGCACTGATTTTGATACAAAAATTTCTATTCTCAGGGTGCCTGTAGCATTCCCTGTGAGCGCCTTTTCCTATAAAATATGTGTTATCTACTTTGATCATGAATATATTTTAAACGTTTCAAGTCGGCTAGGTGACAAGAAAAACAAAAGGCACGCGGGTTTCAAGAGGGAATTCCCGACAGCCGCATCCGCCAAATACGTCTTGCAAAAATATCTTATGGTCTACATTTCACATTTTTGCGATTTTTTCAACACACAAGAGCCTGGATAACTCCATTAGTGCCGTATAGATGAGGTGTATCGGCCACAGATGTTTCTTTGTGACCATGGTCATGCTAATTTGTTAGCGGCCGCTTTCCTGAAAGGGTCCTTCCCATTATAAAAATACCTTGACAAACTCCTGCTGTTCAATAACATTATCAGCCCGTGAGCGGGCGTAATTCAGCGGTAGAATGTCAGCTTCCCAAGCTGGACGTCGCCGGTTCGAGCCCGGTCGCCCGCTCCATAATGACACTCGCTAAGAACGAATCCCGATTTATCGGGACGAAGTTCGAAGCGCAAGTGATAGCGAGACTCCAATTTCGAAAGCATCGCGCATTGAAATTGGTAAGTCGAATTATCCAATCCCGCTATATCAGGATTGGAAATTATCCCCCGTGCGGAGCACAAGGGGGATAATGAGGCGGATAATTTATACACTTTATTTATAGAAAAGGCTCTACTCCGCCTCAATCTTTTTGCTTGCTTTGTCCCTAGGGATATGCTAGCAAATTGTCAAACCATCGATGAGGTAGTATTGATGAGTGGGCCCGTGCCCACTTTTTTATTTTCTGAGAGTATATGGATTTTGATGTCAAAGAAAAAATCCGGCAGTTAGCCGAGCCGGTTGTTGTTTCTGAAGGAATGGAACTAATTCATGTGGAATGCATGAAGATGCATTCCCGGTGGATCGTCCGTATGTTTCTGGACAAAGAAGGCGGCATCGCGCTCGATGATTGTGCCAAGATAAGCAATCAGTTAGGCGATATTTTTGATATTCGGGAAGTTATTAACGGCCCCTATACTTTGGAAGTTTCTTCTCCCGGATTTGACAGGCCCATATCGCGAGACGAAGATTTTCTTAAATTCAGAAACCGTAAAGTCGATGTCAAAACGGCCGTCAAGATTGAGGGAATTAGAAATTTTCATGGCATGCTTCTGGATTATATAGAAGAAGGCGGTCGTAAACTTGTTCTGGTGGAGTTGGCCGGAAAGATTTACCGGATTCCGAGACAGGATGTTTTAAAAGCTAATCTTGCCGATGCGGAGCAATCATTGCTTAAAAGGAATTAATGCCTGAAGGCTGAGATTCTATTGAATATTATCAGCGAAGAAAAGGGAGGAATTTTCAAATGTTGTTACCAGAACTTAAACGTCTGATTGAACAGATGGGTAAGGACAGAGGTATAAATAAGGAAATTATTATCGAAGCCCTCGAAGCGGCAATGCTTACTGCTGCCAGTAAAAAATTCGGACAAAGTGTGGAAATAGAAGCTCATTACAATGATGAAACCGGAGAGGTTGAGGTTTTCCAGTTTAAAACCGTTGTGGATAAGGTTCTGCATCCGGAAACGCAAATTTCCAGAGAAGAGGCCAGAAGCACTCTTGATGAGGGAGCCGAACCCGGAGACAGTCTGGGCATGAAAATAGAGACCAGTCAGTTCGGCCGCATTGCCGTGCAGTTGGCCAAGCAGATCATCATTCAGCGGGTCAAGGATGCCGAATGCGATAATATTTATGATGAATACAAAGACAGAAAAGGCGAACTGGTCAACGGTTTTGTGCAGAGATTCGAGGGCGGCAGCATTGTTGTCAATCTGGGGCGCGCTGAAGGTATTTTACCGCCCGCGGAGCAGATTCATCGTGAAGCCTATAAACGCGGCGAGCGAATCCGCGCTTACATCGTCGAAGTGAAAAAGAGCGCCAAGGGATTGCAGATCATTCTGTCCCGCACGCATCCGTCATTTTTAAAAGCTCTGTTTGAAGTGGAAGTTCCGGAAATTTCTGAAGGACTTATTGATATCATCAGCGTGGCTCGCGAGCCGGGCAAACGGGGGAAAATAGC
>JASEHT010000074.1 GCA_030018675.1 Smithella sp. | reverse complement strand
AGTGGATTATCAGGTTCAAGGATTGCAATAATTGAGAAATTAAAGTAATCGTTAAAACGGAGGGCGATATTGAAAATTTCCTTTTCCACTATTTTCTGGGGCTTGATCAGCATCGGTGTTGGACTTTTTTTCATCGCCGGAAGTTGGGGCGCCTATGCGGAACACAAACGCGTGCAGGATTACGAAGGGCGGTCCATCGGTAATATAACAGACAAGCATTTTAAGCAGGGATCTGACGGCAGCGGCAGTTACCATGTGGACTACTGGTTTATGTCCTCCGGTGGTTCAAAAATCAGCGCGAGCAGCGTCATTGCCAGGCAGCAGTGGGATATGTTGCAGAAGGATGACACGATGGAAGTGAGATACGATTTGTCCAACCCGGAGCGAAACATTCCAATGTACGGCGGCAGTCCGTCTCTTGCTTATGCTTTTTTTATGCTGCTTCTTGGCGGGGTATTTGTTGCTTTCGGCGGTTCGCGTTTATGGCATGGTACCCGTAAACGTAAATCTTGAATTGATGCACATTGATCATCGATACGTAATCTAAAGTTAATGATGAATAACGCCAAAGAAAATCTTTCCGCTTATCGAAAATATCAAAAAAAACACATTGCGCACTGGAATCAGATTGCTCTCGGGGCCGATCAATGGGAAACGGGCAGACGTTATTACCAGAAGAGGTTGCAGGACGTTGCGCGTTTTGTGATTGTGCCGGGGCAGCGTGTCCTAGAGATCGGTTGCGGGCGCGGAGATTTGCTTGCCTCTTTAAAGCCATCTTACGGGATGGGCGTCGATTTCTCAGGGGAAATGATCCGGCAGGCCAAATCCCGGCATCCCCGTTTGCATTTCATCCATGCCGACGCCCATGAACTGGACGTGAATGAAAAATTTGATTTTGTGATTTTATCCGACGTCGTAAACGATTTGTGGGATGTCCAGCATGTGTTACGGAAGCTATCCTCTCTTGCAATGCCACATTCGCGAATCATCATCAATTTTTACAGCCGTTTGTGGGAATTGCCGTTGGCGATTGTCCGGAAAATCGGTTTGGCCAGACCGATGCTTCTGCAAAACTGGTTGACCGTGGAAGATATAAGCGGCCTGCTGTCGCTTTCCGGCTTTGAGGTTGTCCGGCATTGGGAGGAAATATTATGGCCGATGCGGACACCGGTAGTTGATTCCTTTCTGAACATCTTTTTGGCCAAAATCTGGCCTTTCAGTATTTTCGCTCTGACGCATTTCATGGTTGCCAGGCCCCTTCCTTCACCTTCCCAAGAGAAGGCCTTGCCGAAGGTATCGGTTATCGTTCCGGCACGCAATGAATCGGGAAATATCAAACGAATATTGGAAAACGTTCCCGAAATGGGCGCCGGGACGGAAATTATTTTTGTGGAAGGAGGCTCCACAGACGACACGTACGAGGTGCTGGAAAAAACCATTGCCGCCAACCCGGATCGCAATCTTAGGCTTTTGCGTCAAACCGGTCGCGGTAAGGGAGACGCCGTCCGGCTCGGATTTGCGGAGGCCACCGGCGACATCCTGATGATTCTGGATGCTGATCTGACGGTGCCGCCGGAAGATCTGCCGCGTTTTTATGAGGCGTTGCAACAGGGGAAGGCGGAATTTGCCAACGGCGTTCGTCTGGTTTATCCAATGGAAAAAGAGGCCATGCGTTTTATGAATCTCGTCGGCAATAAATTTTTTAGCCTCGTTTTTTCATGGTTGCTGGGCCAGCCGATTAAAGACACATTGTGCGGAACAAAAGTTCTCTGGAAAAAAGATTATGAAAAAATCGCGGCCAACCGTTCCTATTTCGGCGATTTCGATCCCTTCGGCGATTTCGATCTTTTATTCGGCGCCGCCAAACTGCATTTGAAAATTGTTGAAATTCCCGTCCGCTATCGGGAACGCACCTACGGAACAACCAATATCAGCCGCTGGAGTCACGGCTGGCTCCTGTTGCGCATGGTGTTTTTCGCCCTGCGACGGATAAAATTTATTTGAGTAAAGCGGGAACGCGGTCATCAGAAATCTGATCATGACAACGAAGAATATTTCTTCGGTATTCTTAATGCGATAATTGAGACGAGTGTTCATGTTTGATAAACTCAGCATCAGTCAAAAAAAATCTATTCTCGCCGTCTTATTTCTGACGGTTTTAACGCTTGCCGTTTACTGGCCGGTGCAAAATTACGAATTTATCAATTTTGATGATCAGGTTTATGTGATGGATAATTTTAGAATACAACATGGCATTACATGGAAAAGTGTGACAGACGCGTTCACAAGTCTGAATACGGGTCTGTGGCATCCCTTGACGGTACTCTCTTTTCTTTTTGATTATCAGCTTTTCGGTTTTAACGCCGGAGGCTATCACTGGACCAATATTATCCTGCATCTTTTCAATGCTGTTTTACTTTTCTTTTTAGTTAGGAATTTAACCGGAGCTCTCTGGCGCAGCGTTTTTGTTGCGGCGTTATTTGCCGTTCATCCGATCAATGTGGAATCGGTGGCCTGGATCGCGGAACGGAAAAATGTATTGAGTACGTTTTTCTGGATTTTGACGATGCTGTTTTATGTGGAGTATGTGAAAAAGCGCAAAGGGAGTTTTTATGGATTGATGCTGGTTAGCTTTGCCTTGGGGTTGATGTCCAAGCCCATGTTGGTGACCTTGCCGTTTGTGTTGTTGTTGATGGATTATTGGCCTCTGAACCGGACGTTTCTGAATCCGCAAATAGAAGGAATACGGGCGTCTGCCTTGGCATTGAAAAAGGAGAAACCATCATTTCTCGTGGCCGAAAAAATTCCACTCTTTGTGTTGACGATGCTTTCCGTCGGAGTGACTCTATTCACGGCAAACCGTTTAAAAACTCTTATTGGATTGGATGCATTGCCGCTAATGAGCCGGTTGGGCAACATGTTCTATTCGTATGCAATGTATTTGAAAAAACTTGTCTGGCCGCTGGATCTGTCTGTTTTTTATCCTCTGAATAATCTGAAAACATGGGAAATAATATTTGGCTTATTTATTTTCTCTCTGATTACCGCTGCTGTCTGTAAATATTTTCGTAAAATTCCTTACCTCGGCGTGGGTTGGTTTTGGTATTTGGGTACGTTGGTGCCGGTGATAGGACTTGTTCAGAACGGTCCCTATGCTATGGCCGATAGATTTGCTTATATTCCCTTCATTGGTTTGTTCATCATGATATCCTGGGGGCTGAACCACCTTTTTTCCAATCGATTCTTGATGAGAAAAATTTTTATTGTTGGGGGCATGTCGCTGATTCTTCTTTTTTCGCTGATAGCACGTCACCAGGTGCGGATATGGACGGATACCACCACACTTTTTGAGGATGCCATAAGAAAGAATCCGAATAATTATAAGGCATACCAAATCATTGGACTGGAAAGGGCCCGCGAAGGCGACAATACAAAAGCGATTGATTACTACGATAGGGCAATTAAATTAAATCCTAAATCGTCGACGGCCTATAACAACAGGGGCATTTCTTTGCTGGCGATGGGAAAGAAACAAGAAGCTTATGACAATTTTAAAAAAGCCATTGAGATAAACAAATTCATGACGGATGCCTACCATAATATCGGGCAGCTTTACCTGGATGAAGGTGATTGGGATAACGCAATTCGATATTCGTTGAAAGCTATTGAGAATAATCCGGAATATGTTAAGTCATATAACAACATCGGTGTCGCCTTCGTGAGAAAACAAAACCCGGAAAAAGCCTTAAAATATTTCGAGATGGCCTTGGATATTCATCCTTCCTACATCGTCGCGCAAAAAAATTTGCAGATTGCCCGGATAGCGTTGACTAGAAAACAATGACGGCAATAGTAAAATGAACTAAATGAACTATATGAAATATTCTGGAAAGATAACTAAAATGTTTTTTTCAAAAGATCGAAATCAAAAACTTTCCGCCCTCACCGTCCTATTTCTGGCCGTTTTAACGCTTGCCGTTTACTGGCCGGTACAAAACTACGATTTTATCAATTTTGATGACAATGTCTATATTACGCAGAACAGCCGTGTGCAGTCCGGGATTACGTCGGAGAATATTCGCTGGGCATTCAGCACGAGGTATTTCGGCCTGTGGAATCCTGTGGTGTGGTTGTCCTTCATGTTCGATTATGAGCTTTTCGGTCTGAATGCCGGCGGTTATCATTGGACCAATGTCATTCTTCATCTTTTAAACGCGGTTTTATTATTTTTCCTTTTCAGAAATCTTACCGGAGCTCTCTGGCGCAGCGCTTTTGTTGCCGCCCTGTTCGCCGTACATCCGATGAATGTGGAGTCGGTGGCCTGGATCGCGGAGCGGAAAAATGTATTGAGTACGTTTTTCTGGATTTTGACGATGCTGCTTTATGTCCGTTACGTAGAGTTGCCCGGTTGGAAGCGTTATCTGCCGGTGGTCGCCGTCTTTGCCCTGGGATTGATGACAAAACCGATGCTGGTGACGCTGCCTTTTGTATTATTGCTCATTGATTACTGGCCGCTGAATCGAACGCCGATCGACACACTTCACACCCCGGAAGAGCGGAAGACAGGTGAAGCCGAAAAGAAAAAATTCGTATTTCTGTTTATGGAGAAGATTCCTTTGTTTTTGTTGTCGTCTATGTCGATCTACATGACCATGTTTTATTCTCCGTCCACGCCTTTTAACCAGTTATCCCGAACAATAGAATATGATTTTATGCAGCGAATCAGTAATGCTGTTTATTCTTACGTGGCCTATCTGAAAAAGCTATTCCTGCCCACGGACCTCTCCATCCTTTATTTATATGTGGATGTCTCAACCTGGCAGATACTTGTTTCTATCGTCATTCTGACAATCATTACAATTTTTGTCTGCGCATATTTCAGGAAATACCCCTATATGCCGGTGGGCTGGTTTTGGTATCTCGGCACGTTGTTTCCCGTCATCGGCATTGTGCAGATTGGCGAATACACCATGGCTGACCGTTATGCCTATATTCCTTACATAGGGTTGTTTGTCCTGCTGGCCTGGGGCGTTTACCGTCTGATGTCAAAATCGGTTTATCTGAAAAAAATATTGATAATCGTGTCGGTTTTAATTATTGCCGCCTCGACTTTAGCGACATACAGCCAAATGAAAAAATGGACCAATACAGAGACATTGTTCGCAGACGCTATCGCAAAAGATCCGAATAATCACTTGGCATACCATATTCTAGGGCAGGAGATGTCTAATAAAGGAAATCATCAGCAAGCTCTCCACTATTATGAAATGGCCATAAAAGCCAATCCCGCCTATTATTTGTCATATAAAAACGCCGCAGTTTCTTTAGTAAAAACAGGTAAGCGCGATGAAGCTCTGAAACGGTTTGAGGAGGCGCTTCAACTGAAGAAATCATCGCATGAACCGTATTTGGATCTTGGTTATTTCCATTTGGGAGCTAATAATCTGGATAAATCTATAGAATATCTTTCCAAAGCTGATGAAATAAAACCTGACCATTTGGAAACGCTCAATTATTTAGGGGTTGCATTAGTCAGAAAAGGCAGACTTGAAGAGGGTATTGCACAGTTTGAGAAAGCCTTGCTTATTAATCCTGCTTACCATGAAGCGTTTAGAAATTTGCAACTGACTCTCAAGATGAAACACAAAAAATAAAATGCATTAATCGATCACCCGGCGTGATAACATCCAAAGACAATACTTCATACTGCTATTCGGAGGAATGAATTTTCTTTCTGATTTATTTCCCTTGACTTTAAATGCGTATTGCTTTACAACAAACTGACCGTTGGTCATAATTTGACCGTTATTTTTTAGAACTCGCTTTTCCGGCGGAAAGAAGATTGCTTTGGGACTTAAAGAACGTAGAGGAAAAGAAAAAGATAACCGTAAAAAACTCATTCTCTCATCGGCGAGGTCGTTGTTCTTTCAAAAAGGTTTCAACAAGGTCACCGTTGATGAAATAGCGAAATCTTCAGAATTGGGTAAAGGATCAATCTATCTTTATTACAACAGCAAAGAAGAGATTTACGCCCAAATATTGTTAAATGATATCGATAATTTCAACCGTCTGATCTCCGTTTTGTTTGAAAAAGAAAGCTCTGCCTCGGACATGCTGAATGAATTTTCCCGGGTTTACATCGACTTCTTTCTTAACGATAGCGAGCTGTTCAGAATACTGATGACTTATATGCTTCAACCTGCTAAGATGAATTTAACGGAGAAACTGAATTCTCAAATTCTTAACGCGAATGCCCGGTCGATAGATGTGATCGGTAAAATAATACAACGGGGTGTCGATTCAAAAGAGTTTCATCCCCAGATTGACATCAGGCAAAATCAAAACGCTTTTTGGGGTCTGCTCAACGGAATTATTTCTTTGTTCATTTTCTCCGTAGCCGAAAAGAAAAGAAAAGAAAGAATTTATTCCACTACAAAATTAGCATTGGAGATATTCGTCAGGGGGCTAAAAGAAGCATGATGAATATGAAAAGATTTTTGTAATCAGCTAAAACTGAAAAAGAAAGAACAGGCAAAGGAGGAAAATCATGTCATTTGAGATCAAAAAAGCTGCCGTTTTAGGCGCGGGAGTGATGGGTGCGAATATCGCAGCCCATTTAACGAATGCCGGCATTGAGTGTTACCTGCTGGATATCATTCCCCCGGGGGGACTTACCGAGGACGATAAGAAGAAAGGACTGACCGAAAAGAGTCCGGCGTGGCGAACCCGTTTTGCCGCGAACGGATTGGCCGGAGCCACCAAATCCAAGCCAGCCAGTTTTTATGCCAAGAGCAATGCGTCAATGGTTACCATCGGTAATTTCGATGATGATTTAAAATTACTGGCCGATTGCGACTGGGTATGTGAAGTTGTCGTCGAGAACCTGAAAATCAAACAGGAACTTTTTGCCAAGGTTGAAAAAGTCGTCAAACCGACATGTATCGTTTCCACGAACACCTCCGGCCTTCCCATTAAGGACATCTCCGCCAATTTCAGCGCGTCTTATAAAAAACGTTTTCTGGGAACCCATTTCTTCAATCCGCCCCGTTATATGAAGCTGATGGAAATCATTCCCGGCAAGGAAACCGATAAGAAAGTCGTCGCTTACATGAAGCAGTTCAGCGAAGAAGTACTGGGCAAGGGCGTGGTTGTTTGCAAAGATGTTCCCAATTTTATCGGCAACCGCATCGGCGTTTACGACTTGTGCAATGCGCAGAAGGTCATGGTTGAAAAAGGCCTGAAGATCGAAGAAGTCGATGCCATTGTTGGAAAAGCTGTCGGTCGTCCCGGCACAGCCGTTTTCGGAACGATGGATCTGGTCGGTCTGGATATCGGCGCTCATGTCAGCAAGAATCTTTATGACGCCGTTCCGAAAGATGAATGCCGCGACACGTTCCTCCCTCTGAGTTTTCAGGAAAAGATGATGGCCAACAAATGGCTGGGCAACAAAACCAAGGGCGGTTTCTACAAGAAAGTCAAAGATGAAAAAGGCAAGAACGTCAAGTACGCTCTGGACTGGAAGACCATGGAATATGCCGTGGCCCAGAAACCGAAGTTTGAATCCATTTCTGCAGCCAAGAAGGCGTCTGATGCCGGTGTCGCCGCCACCATGAAGATCGCTTTTAACGGCAACGATATCGCCGGTGAATATCTGCGCGAATACATGTGCAACAACTTCATTTACTCCGCCAACAGGATTCCCGAGATCTGCAACACCATCGTGGAAATCGATAATGCCATGAAGTGGGGCTACAATCAACAGCTCGGTCCTTTTGAGTCATGGGATGCCGTGGGCGTTAAGGAAGCTGTCGAAGTCATGAAGAATCTCGGCAAGAAAGTTCCGGCCAAGATTGAAGAAATGTTGAAGAATAAATGTACATCTTTCTACAAGGTGGATTCCAAAGGCGTCAAGTCCTATTATGACTTCAAGAAAAAGGGCTATGTGAAGCTGGAAGAAAATCCCAAGATTATCGTGCTGACCGGCCTGAAGGAAAGAAAGAAAATTGTTAAAGAAAATGTGGCCGCTACCCTTGTGGACATTGGTGATGGTGTCGCCTGTCTGGAATTCCATACCAAGATGAACTCTATCAGTGCCGAAATGATTCAGATGATCTCGGAGAGTTGCGATATCGTCGATAAAGATTTTCTGGGTATGGTGGTTGCCAATCATGATCAGCGGATGTTCTCCGCCGGCGCCGATATCTTCGGTGTTTTATGTGCCATCAGTGAAAAACAGTGGACTGAATTGGAGAAGATGGTTGCCGGATTACAGAACACCCTGATGAAGATGAAATATCTGCCCAAGCCGGTTGTGACGGCTCCGGCCGGTATGGCGCTGGGCGGCGGTTGCGAAATCGCGATGCACGGCGATTACTGTCTGGCCAACGGCGAAACCTATATGGGTCTGGTTGAAGTCGGCGTCGGTGTTATTCCCGCCGGCGGCGGCTGCAAGGAACTGGCCATACGTATGACGGAAGGCATTCCCACCGGTGTTGTGGAATCCGGCCTGAATATGCAGTATCATTATGGCAAAGCATTTGAAAATATCGCCACCGCGAAGGTTGCGACCAGCGCTCAGGAAGCTCAGGATCTCGGCTTCATCCGCAAGACCTGCAGGATTAACATGAGCAGAGACATGCAGATTTACGAAGCCAAGCAGATTGTTATCGGCATGTCCAAGTATTATACGCCTCCGAAGCCCGCTTTGATTCCGGTCATGGGAGAAAGCCTGCGCGGTGTGGCTGCGGCGATTATCATGAACATGAAATACGGTAAATTCGCCTCTGACTATGACGCTCATATTGCCATGAAGATTGCCCATGTTCTGGGCGGCGGCATTTGTGCGGAAGGCACTTTCGTGACGGAGCAGGAAATTCTGGATCTCGAAAGAGAAGCGTTCATGAGTCTCTGCGGTGAACAGAAGACGGTTGACAGAATATCGGCCATTTTGAGCACGGGCAAGCCCCTGCGTAACTAAAATTAGTGATATGTCAGAGGCCGGAAATTCAGGCCTCTGACATTAAACATAACAAAAGCCTGTAAGGAGGAAAATAATATGAGTGAAGCTGTCATTGTCGCATCCGTAAGGAGTGCCGGTGGAAGATATAAAAGAGGCGGTCTGGCCGAAACCCATGCCGTGCAATTTGGTACTGAAGTCATTAAAGGTTTGCTGGCGAAAGTTCCCCAGCTCGACCCGAAAGATATTGATGATGTTATTGTCGGTTGCGCCTTTCCTGAGTCGGAAACCGGCATGAACCTTGGTAAAGTTTTAGCCGTAAGCGCCGGGTTGCCTGAACCGGTATCCGGCATGATTATCAACCGTTTCTGCTCCTCGGGTGTGCAGTCCATTGCCGATGCCACAGCAAAAATCCGTGCCGGCTGGTCTGATGTCATCATCGCCGGCGGTTGCGAGTCCATGTCCCATATCCCCATGGGTGGCGGTATTTTCCGTCCCGATCCCGACTGGAATTACGAAACCATGCCCAATGTTTATATTAACATGGGCAACACGGCGGAAAACGTTGCCGCAAATCACGGCATTTCCCGTGAAGACATGGACAAATTCGGTCTGGAGAGCAATCGCAAAGCTTTTGAAGCCATTAAGGCCGGTAAATTTAAAGATGAAATTATTCCCGTCAAAGCCTTCAAGTATAAGAAAGATAAAGACGGGAAACGCGTCCGCACGGAATTCACGTTCAGTGAGGACGACGGAGTAAGATGGCCCTCAGACATAGCCTCCATGACGAAAATGAAATCCCCCTTCAAGCAGGGTGGAAACTGCACGGCGGCCAACTCTTCGCAGATGACCGACGGCGCTGCATTTACGCTGCTGATGACGGCAGAGAAAGCCAAGGCTATCGGCGTAAAACCGATTGCCAGACTGGCGTACTACGCCGTGGCCGGTTGCAAGCCCGAAGAAATGGGCGTTGGTCCGGCTTATGCCATTCCGAAGGTTCTGAAACTGGCCGGCCTGACCACAAAGGATATTGATGTATTTGAAATCAATGAAGCCTTTGCATCTCAGGCTCTTTACAGTATCCGGAAGATCGGCATTGAAGATCGTCTGGCAACAGACATCAACCCCAACGGCGGCGCTATTGC
>JASEHT010000073.1 GCA_030018675.1 Smithella sp. | reverse complement strand
GCCATTTATAAATGGTTGGACGACTAACCATATATTTTTGAGAAAGATCAGTTACGCTGAAATGTCCGGCATTCCAGTCTTTTATAAGTTCTATTTTTATGTCCATCTGGTTTATCACTTTCCACGGCATAGAGTAACCTCCTTGCCGTATAGTGTAAACCATGTACCCGGTCTGTTTTGTAAACTATGTTACCAGTTTGTACCCCACCTATCCTCCCCCCTCAAGGGGGAGGAATCTAAACACTAAAACTCCACCTTGACTGCTTCCTTGGCTTCTTTGGGAGCGTCAAAGAATGCGGCTTCCTGAAATCCGAAGAACCCGGCAAGCAGATTGGCCGGGAATGATTTGATCGTCTGATTATAAATTTTTACCGCTTCATTATATCGCATTCTTTCCACGGCAATTCTGTTTTCCGTTCCCGCCAGTTCATCCTGCAGATGCAGAAAGTTCTGATTGGATTTCAGATCGGGGTATCTTTCCACAACCACAAGAAGTCTGCTTAAAGCGCCGGATAGTTCGTTATTGGCGGCGATTTTATCGGGAACATTTGCCGCGCCACCGACTCTGGCGCGGGCATTGGTTACTTCGATCAGGACTTCTCTTTCCTGCTTGGCGAAACCCTTGACGGTTTCCACCAGATTGGGAATCAGGTCAAAACGCCGCTGCAACTGGTTTTCCACCTGCGCCCACGAACTTTTAACTGCCTGATCCAATCGGACAAAATTATTGTAGTTGCCGGCGAAAAAAGAATAAGCGCCGATAGCCAGAAAGACAATGACAGCCAAAACGATAATTATAGTTTTTTTCTTTGCATCCATTTTTTTACCTCCTGCATATTTGAATTTTACCATTACATTGTATCAACAAGATCGCAAATATTTTCTACTTCCCGAACATATTTTTTAAAAACGCCCGCGACTTCTTCCTTGTTCAGATTGATTGCCTCTTCCTTAATATCAACACAAGTAAGGAAAACATCGGCATCAAAAGAAAATATTTTTGCCAGTTCCTTGATCGTTTCTTTTCGACTCGCCGGGATGGATCCCTGCCTTAAGTATAGCAAAGCTTTAAAAATAGAAATAAACGCCGTAATGGAGCGGGCAATAATCTGTTGAAGCAGTTTCGCCTTGCCCCCGGTTTCCAGATATCCTTCGCGTAATAAAACAAGTTTACCTTTCAGTTCTTTTTCAATCTGCAACCGTAGATTTTCCGGCTTAAAGTCCAGCCGTTGCAAAATATCTTCACCGTGGATCATAATATGGTTGTATTTGAGGTTCAGAAATTCTATGGGGTAGGCATCCAGTGAGCTTTCAATAAATTTCCTCGTCATCACCCACGGCACGGCCACATTCCTTTTCCGCCAATTTTGGACAGTATCCAGCGCGTCTTCCAGTCTGTTGATGCCTTCCGGTGTCAGGATAACAAGCAGGTTGATATCCGATTTGCCCTTGACATAGTAACCGCTGGCGGCGCTCCCGTAAATCGCTAGAGAAACCAGATCGTTGCCGAATGCTTTTTGATAGTCCTGCGTTAAGGGCACAAACACATCCTGTGGTTTATCCGGTATTTTTGCCATTTTATTCACCTCAAAGTTATAATGAACAATCCCGCCGCAAGCAGCGGGGTATCCAAAGGAACTGCGCCCCAAGGGGCGGCGAATTAGACCCACGTTTATCCCGCTCGGCTTCGCCTCGGGGATATCTCTATCCGCTTTCGCGGAAGAGACAATTCAACTTTCGCCTCGATCTTCGCTTCGCTCGATCTTGGCGAGTTTCATTGATTCCCAATCCCGATAAATCGAGGATTGGATAATTCGACTTACAAAATTCAGTTCACGATGTTCCTGAATTTTGAGTCTCATTACGACCATCAAATTTCAGTGCACCTATAGTGCCCTTTAGGGTATTTGTTTCTGAAATTTGGGTCTCATTAAAAACCGCGCCCGGCGCCGCCGCCGCCGCTCATGCCTCCGCCGAAGCCCCCGAAGCCCCCGCCGAAACCGCCTGTACGTCCACCGCCGCGCCCACCGCTCAATAACATATAAATCAACAGCGGCAGCAGGGTTTCGCGCCCCGTTCTGGTGCCCAGAAGTATGACGGCCGCAATGAGAAAAAAGATTATTTCTACCAGACCGATTTTTCTCTTGCTCAAATTCGGATTTGCATTGTGGGGCATGGGCGAACCGGTGATTTCAACGCCCGCTTCTTTGGCGATGTAAGCGCTGCTGGCGTACATCGCGTTGTATAACCCCCTGCCGTAATTACCCTCTTTAAGAAACGGAACGACATATTGATCGAGGATCTGGCCAACCCGCCCGTCCGGCAGAATCCCTTCCACGCCATAGCCTGTTTCGATGCGGATTTTTCTTTCCTTGACCGTCAGAAAAATCAATACGCCTTTATCTTCGCCCTTCTTGCCGATGCCCCACGCCTGATAGAGGCCGTTGGCGTACATGTTGTAATCCTCATTTTCGCCGATGGAGGGCACGGTGGCCACGACAACTGCCGTTCCTGTTTTCTGCAATACTTCCTGCGCCAGGGCTTCCATTTTGGCCGTATTTTCGGCGTCAATGACATTGGCAAAATCATTCACCGCCCCTCGCGGAGAAGGATATTTGCTTTCGGCAATGGAATGACCCGCCGAAAACGCCATTATAAAAACCGCGATGAAGGCAAAGATTAATTTTTTATAAGCAGCTTTGTTTTGCAAGCTGCCGGAATCGTCCCGTTTTGATTTCATATAACTTTTGCTATTCCCCGAAATACGATGGCAAACTATTGCGTAAAGTTCCCGGGCTGTCAAGAGGCAAGCGTAAGCAGGAAATGAGACTTGCCTAAACAAAGATTACATATTAAGGCGGGCTTAAGAAATCATCGACAGGAAAATGCTGATGTCGCCGAAAATCATTTTAATTCATCCGCCGCTTGCCAAGTGTTCGGAACCGCCCCCGGGAATCGCCAGACTATCCGGCTGTCTGGAGCAAAACGGCGTGGCGCATGAGGTTATCGACGCCAATCTGGAAGGCATTCTCTTTCTGTTGAATGAGACCGCGGGAAAAAACCAATCAACGGATAGGTGGACGACGCGCGCCCGTAAAAATATGAACGTTAATCTGGCCGCCCTGCGAAATATCTCCGGCTATCAAAAACAAAGCCGCTACCAGCGGGCGGTTATGGATATCAATAGACTTCTTAATACAGCCGGCAAATCATCGGATGTTCAAATGTCACTGGCCGATTATCAGGATAAGAAGCTGGCCCCCGTGAACAGTGACGATTTATGCGCGGCCGCAGAGAATCCCCAGGACAATCCTTTTTATCCCTATTTTCAGCATCGTCTGGAAAGAGCGCTTGAAGAAAACCCCGATTTTATCGGATTGTCGGTTAATTATCTTAGTCAGGCGCTGTGCGCTTTTGCGATGGTTGGTTTTATAAAGAGGATTCATCCGGGTCAAAAAATTATCTTGGGCGGCTCGCTGGTCACGTCATGGATGAAACTCGGTTTGCGCAAAGAAAAGTTCCGCGGATGGGCCGACGATCTTGTGGAAGGACCGGGCGAAGAGCCGTTGCTGAAGTTGATGAAAATAGAGAGAACGGCTCACGATTCGCCGCCAGAGTACGGTAATTTTTTCTGGGATGACTATTTGGCGCCGGGTCGTATTTTGCCTTACAGCGCCGCCCACGGGTGCTACTGGCATCAATGCGCTTTCTGCCCCGAAAAAGCGGAAGGAAACAAATACAAGTCCTTGGAAACTTCCCTTGCCGCGAATCAATTGCAAATCTTAACCAAAAGATTGCAGCCCGCTCTGATTCATATTCTGGACAACTCCATCTCTCCCGCGATGCTGAAAGCTTTGGTTGCATGTCCGCCGGAAGCGCACTGGTATGGTTTTGCCCGCATCACAAAACATTTGACGGACGATGACTTTTGTTTATCGCTAAAAAAAAGCGGCTGCCGGATGCTGAAACTGGGCATCGAATCTGGCGACCAACGCGTGCTTGATCAACTGGACAAAGGCATTGATTTGCAGACAACATCGGCCGCGCTGAAAGCCCTGAAAAAAAGCGGCATTGCGACCTATTGTTACTTGCTTTTCGGCACACCGCCGGAAAATGAAGATAGCGCTCTTAAAACAATGAATTTTGTTGCCGGGCATCACGACTGTATCGATTTTTTAAATCTGGCGATTTTTAATCTGCCCGCGGGGAGTATCGAAGCGCAAACGTTGGACATAAATGATTTTTACAAAGGCGACTTGTCCCTCTATAGAAATTTTAAACATCCTATGGGTTGGCATCGTCCCGCTGTACGTAATTTTCTGGAAAAAACTTTTAAAAAGCATCCAGCCATCGCCCCCATCGTCAAGCGCACACCGGTTTTCTTTACATCCAACCACGCGACCTTTTTTGTCTACACAAACCAACGGAATTTGGCAGAGGTGCCCGGCGCACCCATAACAGAAAAACTGGAGATTAATTGACAGCCGAGCATTATTATTATAGGTATTACAAACAGTCCGTGACATAAATGCATTTTAAACCGGCTTATTCAGGTGAGTTGCCTTATCTAACAAGTTTCAATAATGATATTCCATGACATTCGATAACATAAACGTTTCCCATTTGATCGTTTTCTTCGCCATCTACTCTTTCATGGGATGGATCATAGAAGTCGTTTACCGGTCGCTGACCCAGCGGCAGTTCATCAACGCGGGCTTCTTCTTCGGTCCATTTATTCCCCTTTACGGTTTCGGCGCGGCCTTTATCATATTTATCGATTTTCTAATTCATGCATGGCCGCTGCCGTTCAAGATTCTCGTATATGGCATCATATTGACCGCGATCGAATATCTGACCGGATACATCTTTGAAAAGATTTTCAAATTAAAATTATGGGACTACACGAATAACAAGTTCAATCTTCATGGAAGGGTCTGCCTGCTATTTTCCGTCTTTTGGGCGATCATGGCGCTGGCGTTTGTGACATTCATTCATCCGGCGGCTTCCCGTTTTATGCAGTCAATCGAGCCGGTATATCTTTACGCTTTTTCAATCATATTTCTGCTTTATTATATCACTGATTTTGTTTTTTCCATCGCGTCGATCACCGCGTTCAGAAAGAAGATTGCTTATCTTTACTCCGAATACTTCAATTTGAGCAACGCGGAAATTGAAAACATATTCGATTCCTTCAAGCGACTCCGGACGGCTTTCCCCAATTTGAGCCGATACATCGATAACTCGATCAACGCAGAAATAAAAAATAAAATCAGTTCGTTTCTGAAATCATTGCCGGGGAAAATCCTGCCTGTCGCGAACGGACGGAAACCGGTGGAAGATGAATTCTACGAAATCATTCACGATATTTATGAGCATGAGGAATTTCTGAAACTCAGAGAACACTATCACCATAATTCATCTATTTACGAACATGTCATGGATGTCGCGTATGTTTCATACAAAACCTCCAAATATTTCAATCTTGATTATAGATCAACGACTCGCGGAGCGTTACTTCATGATTTCTTTTTGTATGACTGGAGAAACCATACCGAACCCGAGCTTCATGAAGCGAAATTTCACGGCACAGAACATCCCAAAATAGCGCTCAATAACGCTCAAAAACATTTTGAACTTAACGAGATTGAGAAAGATATTGTCATCAAACATATGTGGCCGCTGACGCTGGTTCCGCCGAAGTACAAGGAATCCTATGTGGTTTCCTTCGTGGATAAATATCTCGCCTCAAGAGAATTCGTAAAAAAATACAACAGCAAGGTACGCAAACGGATGAAAAGACCGGCGGCTGACCATTCCATAAGAGAAAAAAGAAAACGAAACAAAAATCTGCAACATGAAGAATAGTTCTTTCTTCATTTTAGAATCTTCTTAATTTATGCCAGAGTGGAAATATTGTTGACACGGTCATCATGGGCGCTTCCGTCTGTCAGCCAGAGATTGACGATATTGACGGCAGAAACCGTTTTCACGTCAGAATAATTATCAGATGTCCGATAATTAACCGAAATACTATATCTGACTGGAATGATTACAAAGGTACCGATAAAAAGCAGAATTATAAAGACATCGATGATGTGCCTGTTTTTTATATCCATGATTAATCAATCATTTTCTATTTCAATATATTCCTCATCGGCGTTAATGTTCCAGATATTGTCTTTCGATTTTTCTCCCGTCATAATGTTTTTTACAGCTGTCATGGCTGTCAGCATCGCGTGGTCTTGATTGTAGTACCGATGCATGCCGTTTCTGCCTATTAAAAATAGATTGCTGAAATTATCCGTGAATTGCCGAATGATGTTGAATTCCGCATGGGTGCCGGAATAAGCAGGATACGTTTTAGGGGTTTTGACGATCATGCTGTCGATCACGTCATTTCCATCAGTAATGCCGATGTTATTCAATTCCGTAACGGCAAAATGAATGAAATCCGTTTCGTTCATAGTCCATAATTCATCGCCTTCACTGCAGCAATATTCCAGCCCGAGCCAAATTTTATTAATGTCTTTTAATAAATATGGAGACCAATTATTATAAATCTGTATTCGCGCCAGCTTCACGTCCCTTTCCTGGATATAGATCCAGTTGTCCGGAACAATGTCATATAAAGTAGGAATGTCGGTCTCATTTTTTATCTTCAATTTATTAAGCAGTAGACCCACCGTAATAGAATCGCGGTATGGCAAACCGCTGCTGATTGTCTTAACATTTTGAGGAACATCTTCGCCCATGGCGTTAATAAGATCTTTTACGGGCATGGTGGAAATGAAATAATCACCTGCTAAAATGGACGTTTTTTTTGTTGAATGATCGCAATAAGTAACTTCGCTTATTTTATTGCCTGAAATCCTCATATCGGTGACTTCCGAATTTTTGATAATAAGACCTCCCCTGTTTTGGATAATATCGGCGACGGTTTCCCACAATTGACCCGGCCCGTATTTCGGATATAAAAATCTTTCTATCAGGCTGCTATCCGTATTTTGCTGTTTGACAGTTCTATCTTTCACAAAAATTGTTTTGATCGCGTGAAGCAGAGTTCTGGACACTGATAATTTCTTGATTCTCTGCGTACCCCAATCCGCGGCAATTTCATGACAGGGGACGCCCCAGATTTTTTGTGTATAATCTTTAAAAAATGTTTCATAAAGTTCTTTCCCGAATCTGCTGATGAAAAAATCCTCCAGTGAATTGATTTTTTTTACAGGAAAAATCTTTACCAGGAAATAGGCCCAGCCTATTTTGATGATCCGCATTATCCCCAGATTGGTTATAGTCTTGAAATTGAGTTTGACGGGATAATCAAAAAATTTTCCCAGGTAAAAAATACGCGACAGCCTGTTTCTCACCAGCATGACCCTGTCTGTTTTTTCAGGATCGGGACCATCGGTGAAAAAAACTGTTCTTTTTTCATTACTTCCCGGTTCCGAGCCTTGCATCGGCAGAATATTCTGCCACCAGTTCATCACGACATCCGATTTTGAAAAAAAACGGTGACCTCCGATATCCATGCGGTTGCCTTGATGCACGACCGTTTTTGAAATCCCGCCGATATCGTTCGTCATTTCAATAATGACAGGCTTAATGTCTGTTTTCGTCACCAGTTCATAGGCTGCTGTTAATCCGGCAGGCCCGGCGCCTATAATGATCGCGCGTTTCTCCATAGTAAAAACAACTCTTCTGTTGAAAAAATTTTAGTGCTTGTAAGTTCTTTTATTAAATTATGACCTGTTTTCGTTAAGCATTGATATTTTTATCATGCTTAATCAGGTTTCCCTCCGGGATATTGTAACATGTCATAACGCATCACACGGTGGATGCAGAACAAACCGGGAACCTCCGGAATATGCTTGGTCGCACAAGGCAATATTTTAAATTCACGCTTTAGAAAAAAACCGGTGATCAGATGATAGTGATCCGGATTGATAATCGGCGGTTTTCTTAAAATTATGCGGGCAATGATATTGTTGATTTCCTGCGGCAGGCAAAGCACGATAAATCCATCCGGCTTGCACAGCCTGATCATCTCGTGAATTGCTTTAGCCGGTGCCCGCATATGCTCCAGAACGTCCGCACAAATAATTCCGTCGAAAAAGTCGCTTTCCAGTCTTGAATGATTGAGATCATCCTGCTTCAGGATAGCATGAGGCGCTTTTTTTGCGGCACGCTCCAGCCGCTGACCGGAAATATCCACTCCCCATAATTCTCCGCATTTGATCTCCCGGAGCATGTATCCGTCGCCGGTACCGGCATCAAGAATGCGTTTTCCGGTCATGTCTCCGGCCAGGGCGAGGCAATGATCGATTCTTTTGCGGTTCAGCCAGTGGACGGATTTAATTTCGGATTCGTAATACAAACTATGCGGAATAATATCCGCCATTTCCTCTTTGACGGTGCGCTCATCTGTTTTCATAAACCGCAAAACCATCGATTATTTTTTGGAAATTATTGTCACACGTTTGTGTCGAACTATAGAAAGTCAACTGTTCCGTGTCAAGAGAAATTGGCTTTCCGATTCGCGGGATAAAAATCAACGATCTGTATTGTCGACAAAATTTAATTGCATTGAGCCGTTTCGTGCGCTAAATGGAAGACATGAAGAAAATCGGTTTATTATTATTTTTATTTCTGGTCATGGCCATCCAAGTCGCTTGCGACAAACAGCAGGAGGCTGAAAGATCGGGGCGGACAGAAGCGAAGCCTCCGGCCTACGGCGATATTCTGGTGCGGGGCGACATCGGAGATGCCAGCAACCTGATTCCCCTTCTAGCTTCTGATTCGGCGTCTCACAATATCGCTCGCATGATATACAACGGCCTCGTGAAATACGACAAGGATATGAACATTGTCGGAGATCTGGCCGAATCATGGGAAGTTTCGCCCAACGGCCTGGTCATCACTTTTAAACTGCGCAAAGGCGTCCGATGGCATGATGGCAAGCCTTTTACCGCGACTGATGTTTTTTACACGTATCAGATGACCGTCGATCCGGAAACCCCCACCGCCTATTCCGGTGATTTCTTGAAAGTACAAAAAGCGGAAGCGTTGGACAATTACACGTTTCGCGTGACGTACGATAAGCCCTTTGCTCCGGCACTGATCAGCTGGAGTTCTTCTGTCTTGCCGAAGCATCTGCTTCAGGGTCAGGATATTACGAAAAGCCCTTTGTCACGCCACCCAGTAGGCACCGGACCGTACATATTCAAGGAGTGGGTTGCCGGCCAGAAAATCGTTCTGGTTTCCAATCCTGATTATTTTGAAGGGCAACCCTATATTGACGGCCGGATTACCAGAATTATTCCGGACACCGCAACCATGTTTCTGGAATTGCGGGCGCAGAATATCGGCACGATGGGCCTCACCCCTCTGCAATATACAAGGCAGACGGAAAACAATCTCTTCAGAAATAATTTCACCAAACATCGCTATCTTAGTTTTGCCTACACGTATCTCGGCTATAATCTGAAGAACCCGCTTTTTACCGATAAAAGGGTCCGGCAGGCCATCTCTTACGCCATCAACAAAGACGAAATTATTAAAGGCGTCCTGCTGGGCTTGGGCAAACCGGCAACCGGCCCTTACAAACCGGGAACCTGGGCGTATAACGACAACGTCAGACAATATGGATACCACCCGGAGAAAGCCCGTGAGCTTTTGCACGCGGCTGGCTGGACTACAAATTCAAACGGCATTTTAGAGAAAAACGGCCGTCCATTCATGTTTGAAATCGTGACCAATCAGGGAAATGAAACACGTCAGAAATGCGCGGAGATCATCCAGCGGCAGCTGAAAGAAGTGGGCATCGAAGTCAAAATCCGCATTCTGGAATGGTCGGCATTCGTCAACGATTTTGTCAATAAGCGCCGTTTCGACGCTGTTATTCTGGGATGGACTGTTCCGCTTGATCCCGATGCCTATGATGTATGGCATTCGAGTAAAACGGCGCCGGAAGAATTAAATTTCGTCTCCTACAAAAATCCGGCAGCGGACGAAATGCTGGAAAGGGGACGGAGCACTTTCGATCAGAAGCAAAGAAAGAAATATTATGACCGCTTCCAGGAAATACTGGCCGAGGATCAACCCTATACTTTTCTCTATGTTCCCGACGCTCTAGTCATCATCCATAATCGTTTCCGCGGCATTGAGCCGGCGCCGATCGGCCTGGAGCATAATTTCA
>JASEHT010000072.1:7227-10217 GCA_030018675.1 Smithella sp. | reverse complement strand
TACATACGCTCCTATAATTGAAACGGCGGGTGCCGTTCCCGCCTTTATCGATAAGGCATTGACAAAAAATACGTTATCCGGATACGTTAAAGCAATTAAAAAACGTGTAGAATCGGGAATGGAGAAAAAATAATCATTTTAACAATTTATCCTTTCCGGAAGTATGTCCTAATTCTCTTCAGGAAAGAAACGTAAAGAGCATCGAAAAAAGCTAAACTGCCCGTGATGAGTAGTTTAGCTTTTTTGCATTTTCAACTCTCGCCCACAATAAAAAACTTTTTTTTGTGGTTAGCTTAGTTTAAAATACAAATTATTATCAAAATTAAATGAATGAAGCGAGGGGTACTATGAAAAACACAGGTTGCCTGAAATTCAAGTGTTATTCGGTTAGTATGATCGTTTTTTTAATGTTACTGTTGATGATGAGTGCATGTTCAATAATACGAATAACGACACGGAACCAGTGGGCTGGGCAATCGGTTTCCGTTTAGACGGCACGGCCGCAATCCTGCATACGGCAGATGGCGGAAAGACCTGGGAAGAGCAAGGCAATGGAGAATGGGGAAGTCATCAGCGACATCATGGATCCTATGAGCGGGAAGTATCAGTACGAGGGGGTTACCTGTTTCGACGAGAAAACCGCTTGGGTTGTGGGGTTCAAGTCGTTTAGCGTGGACCCAGACCTTCCGGAAGGGGTCATCTTGCATACAGAAGACGGTACCACATGGACGAGCCAGACCCTGCCGGTCAGCGACATCTTGCTGTGGAAAATTTCGTTTGTCGGCGCTCACCGATAGGTGAAACACAGAGTACATACAGCGATTGTGGCAAGCATGCCGGGCAGGTTAGGATGATCGTTCTAGCTTTCCAACCCGGGTAATTTAAGCGGACGGTGCTAATGAATTCGTTTATAATCATTCTATTTCAAATAAATAGTACAACCGTCCCGATTTTTCATGCGATTTTTCATGTCATTCTCGTCGCATCTGTAATACCGGCGCCTCCGGCATATGCCGGAGGAATCCAGTTTTGTTTTTAATGGGGAAATAGGGCGCTGATGTCCCTAATATCTCGATTCTTCAAAAAACTGCTAACATACGTCAAGAGTAGACTTGACCCCTTGACTATATAAATTAATTGTCCTAGGAGCGAAGCGGAGTGGGACACCATTCACATTCTGTGAAAACTTTTTTCTTGAATTCTATCAAATAAAGGAGTTAATAAAACAGCGTTTCCAGAGTGTTATTGCAACGGAGGATAAATTGACAAAACAAGATTTTATTGAAAAACTGGAAGAACTTACTGAGGCGGAAAGTGGGACATTCACTGAGAAAACCGTTTTGGGTGAATCTGCACGGTGGGATTCTCTTATCATTGTGGGTTTTATGGCCATGGTGGATGAAGCCATGGGATTCGCCCCGTCTCCGAAGGATATCGCAAAATGCGAAACCGTTGGTGATCTTCTGAAGATCGTTAGTTCCGGGATCAAAGGGGAGAAAGCATGAGTCTTTCTCGAATATCAGGCATTCGTATTGCGGGGGTGGCAGCGGCAGTCCCCGACAGTGTGCGTTATCCTTCGGAATGGAACGGATACTTCGGGGCGGATGTCGTCGCGGAGATCGTAAAAAATACGGGAGTTCAAAAGCGTTACATTTCTTTGCCCAAGATGTGCTGTTCGGACCTTTGCGTCGCTGCCGCGAAAAGGCTTATGGAGGAAGGAAATTGGACGCCCGGCTCGATCGATGCCGTTATTTTTCTTTCTCAAAATCCGGATTACCGCCTTCCGTGCACCGCGGCATTGATACAGAGAAGATTAGAGCTCCCGACCGAGTGCGCGGCATTTGATATCAATTTGGGTTGTTCGGGATATGTCTACGGCCTTTGGCTGGCCTGTTCCTTGATTGCCGGCGGCGGGATGAAACGGATCTTGTTTCTTTCCGGCGATGCCTCACGAAAATCATCTTCGGAAGACCGTGCTGTCGGGTTGCTGTTTGGCGATGCCGGTTCGGCAACGATCATTGAGCGATCGGAGGAAAGCGATACCTTTACTTTTGTTATGGGTACGGACGGGCGGGGCGCGAACAATCTGATTATTCCGGCGGGCGGCGCGCGCAATCCGTCGGATGAGTCAACGAGATTGCGTCGTCCCGACGACCAAGGCAATCTCCGGAGCCAGGAAGAGGTATATATGAACGGTGCCGAGATATTTGCTTTTACGTTGAAAGAGGTGCCGCGCATGATTGAGCGGGTGCTCGCCGCTTCGGAAAAGACGATAGGAAATATTGATTCGGTCATCTTGCATCAGGCCAATAAATTTATGCTTGAACACCTTGCGAAACGCATGAAGATTCCCGCGGAAAAACTTCCCCTCAGCCTCGGAGAATATGGCAATACCAGCTCCGCGTCGATCCCCGTCACGATGATCCACTGTCTCCGGGAGCAATTACGCAGCCGGCGGATGGAATTGCTTTTGGGCGGGTTTGGCGTTGGCTATTCATGGGGTGCAGTGACTTGCGCTTTCGGTCCCATGGTTATGCCGGAGGTGGCCCTGGTTGGTGCTGACGGGATCGATCAGGAGGCGTTGTGATGAAAAACCCGATGGATCTGACTGGCTGCCGTTACCTTGTGACAGGTGCCTCTTCAGGGATCGGAAGAGAAACGGCGATCGTTCTTGATGAGCTTGGCGCTACCCTGGTCCTTACCGGGCGAAGGCAGGATGAATTAGAAAAAACTGCCGCGAAGTTGTCAAAGCCTTCACATATCGAAGTTATGGAATTATCACACACGGCCGAAATACCGGCTTGGCTCAAGCGGGTCGTGCTTACGACGGGACCGTTAGACGGCGCTGTCCATAGCGCGGGGATTGGAGATGTAGAGCCTTTGCAGTTTCTAACAGAAATAAAATTTCAAAAAACGATCGACATCAATTTAAAAGCAGCTATAAATCTTGCCAAAAGCTATCGGCAAAAAGGGATTTGCCGGAAACCGGG
>JASEHT010000072.1:0-7217 GCA_030018675.1 Smithella sp. | reverse complement strand
GATTGGTATGCCGGGTAAAATCGCTTATTCTGCCAGCAAGGCAGGTTTGGAGGCAGCGTGTCGTTGCATGGCTCTTGAGTTAGCCCGGGAGGATATTCGTGTCAACGCGGTCGTTCCGGGGCTTGTTGAAACGGAAATGGCGCAACGGTTGATCGAAGCGTCGACAACAGAGCAGATTGCGCGTTTGAGAAGCTTACATCCTTTAGATCTGGGAAAGGCACGGGATGTTGCTTACGCGATCGCGTTTCTGTTGAGCAGGGAAACTGGCCGTTGGATCACCGGGACATCATTAGTGGTCGACGGAGGTTGCCTGGCTGGATCATTATGATGCGAAACCTGATTTTTCTCGGCGATGGGTCTTTTGCGCGTGAACTTCTGGATTGGGTGATAGAGGCCGGTCTTTCTTCAGGGACCAGTCTGAAGGGTTATCTGTCCACATCCGGCGTTGCGGCTTCGGCTGTGTCGCTCGAGCTTCCCTGTCTTGGTGAGGCCGGCAACTATTTTCCTCAGAAGCATGATGTTTTCTTGTGTGCCCTGTTGGATCCTCGCGAGAAATTAGCATCGTGTGAAATGATTAAGAAAAAAGGCGGCATCTTTCAAAGTTTTTTGCATCCGACTGTCCGGCAAAATTCACGGCGCAATCGCATCGGCGAAGGCTGCATACTTTCCCCTCGAACTGAGCTTACCAGCGATGTTTTATTTCACGATTTCGTTACTGTCTGCTCATTTACCGGGTTTGGACATGACGTGAAAATCGGGTCTGGGTCAACGATCAGTACGCATTGTGATATAACAGGTTATGCCGAGATTGGAAGCGGAGTTCTTCTGCATCCTCACGTTGTCGTTTTGCCCCGCCGAAAAGTAGGAGACTTCGCCTGCGTCGGCGCGGGAAGTGTCGTGGCCCGTGATGTTCCTCCGGGAACTTGTGTATGGGGCGTTCCGGCGAAGAAAGTGGACCCTGAGCTTTTGACATAAAACATCATTATGGAGAACAAAAAGGATCTTTATATTATCGGTGCGGGTGGCTTCGGGCGTGAAGTCCTGGTCTGGGCGTCTCTTGTAGCTCCGGAAAAGCGGGTGTGGCGGATAAAAGCTTTCCTGGATTCCATGCCGGATGTTTTGGATAATTATGAATGTGAAGTTCCCATTGTGGGCGACCCTTTGTCTCATGATTTTACGGGTGAAGAACTTTTAATTTGTGCTATAGGTGATCCAAAGACCCGGCTGTCGCTGTGTCGAAAAGTTCTCAACCGGGGAGGGATCTTTACGACTTTTGTTCATCCCCGCGCTATCGTCTCTTCGTCTGCGTGTATCGGCCCCGGTTGCATCCTTGCCACAGATGTTCTTATTAGCCCGGGCGTGTACGTGGACGCTTTTTCTGTCATTCTTGGATCTTCCGCTATTGGTATTAACGCGCATATTGAACAGGGAGTGACAGTCAGTGCGTTTTCCGCTATAGGCGAAGGAGCGGTGTTAAAAGAAGGCGTGTTTCTTGGAAGCCATGCGATTATTGCGCCGGGCACGATTGTAGGCGCTGGCGCTAAAATCGGCGCGCGGACGTTCGTTTCAGGAAATGTTCCGGCAGGTGCGACTTATTTTGGTATACCCGGGCAGATGATTGCGGGCTTTTGAGTTCTTTCTGAAAACTCTACCATGTCATTCTCCGGCTCGACCGGGGAATCCAGTCATTTTCTGCTTTCCCGCATTTCTGTCATTCTCGTTTTGCTGTCATACCGGTCGTAGATGAGCCTATAGTGACCCCATGGTGCCCTTTAGGGTATTTAGGTTATTTGTTTTTGAATTTTAAGTCTCGCTATACTTCGCATGGCTCGTTCTCTGCCGAGTGTCATGATACCTTCTGGCCTGCACGGTCATGGCCTCCAGAATTTTGGTCTGTCCCGCGGAAATCCACGGCCCTTCCATATCAATGTCCGCGTAAGGGATTTCTTTTTCGCCGGCCAGCGCTCTGATGATGGCCTGTCCGTTGAGAGCAGGCTGGCAGTTTACCGTGCAGATATGCATCATGCCGTCATAGATTTTGGAGTCGCAGTTATGCATGTACTCACCAACCGCCGGATAAGTCTCGGTGATCGTGTTTGCGCTGACAACCTCATTAGCCTTGAGGGAAAGATTAAACAGTGAAGGACATTTATCCGACAACAAAAGCCCCGATTTTCTGGCAATCCAATGGTATCTTTTCCTCTGGACATCCACACTCACTGCCGAGACATAAGCACGCCCGGCATTAAACGCTTTTTTAAATTTTGTTTTGGGATTGAAAAGCGAGAGAAGGAAAGGCAGAATTTTAATCTGGTCCCTGACGAGAATGCGCCCGTTCCTGAATGCGTTTCGTAAAAAAAGTTCTCCGGCGAACCGGTAAGCATAAGCCGACAGATCCTGCGATTTGGGGATAATGCCGTGATTGATGAAATATTCCGTAACGGGATAATGGATGACCTCGACCTCGGGTGATCCGAAAATCAGGACCTTCGGAGTTTCGGCCACGCTTGCGCGAAGCGGTATCCTGGAAATGCACCTTGCCCATAACATCAGTGCCGGTTCCACCCAATACAAGCCACGCTTCATTCTTTTCATTACTTTGCCGGTTTCAGTTTTGAATACCGACATTGCTTCATCTCTGTTTTTGGCGAGGCACTTAAGGGTGTTTTCCGCCTCATGAAATATATCGCTGAGGAGGGTTGCCGCGGAAAGTTCAAGGCCGAACATATTTCCCTGTCCGAGAAAATTGTTGGTAATGCCGGGGAAAGCCTGGAACAGCGCATTTTCCACCCCCAGACGTTTGGCGAAAATCTTCCACATATCCGGCCATGCCGCATTCTGACAGGGTCCGGCCTGGTCGATAAAATAATACATGGAGATTTCATCCTTGCCCCTGTTCTTGGTGATGTCGCTGTATACGGCTCTCGCAAAGCCTAAACAGGCCAGGCATTCCTTTCCCGAGCAGACTTTTTTGGCGTCCTGCAATGACTTGTGGCTGATGCGTTCGGCGGAGCGGTATCTCCAGCCGCGTTTGTCGAAAGAGTTTCTAAGCATTTCCGAAAAATACGGCATGTCGTCAAACGACCAGATATGCACAAGTTTGGGATCGTTGAAGCGAATCTTCTTCCCGTCGCCGGTGATGAGATATTTGAAGTTGTCCGCGAATCTCGGCTCTTTTTCAGTGGCTTCAGACATGGTCTGCCTCCCTTAGAAAATAGTTTTCCGCTGTATTCATTTTCCCGGCGTTCCGAAAATCTACACCCGGTTTTCGCTTTTTTTCCTCGAGGATGTCGAGGAAGGCGCCTATACGGGTTTCAATTCCTGCATGCGCCGTATGCGAGTCTATTTCAAGATAACAAAATACATTTCCGGCCAGCTGGTCGCGGATGAGGTGGATAATGCTGGCGTCCGGAACGCAGGAGAAGCATGAAAACAGGCACAGGTTCATATGCCGATATTTGTTTACGTGTTCAACAGCGTTGACGGCCAGTGCGGTAAAATACCACAGGTTGCTGGGAAATTTGTTGCCCGGCAGAAACGGCAGCATGTCGGAAGAAATCACGTTGTATCCTCTGCTGGTTATTTTGCGCGGCAGGGCGAAATTAACATCATGAGCGCAGGTGATGTATGGCCGTCCGGTCAGAATAATGCAGGGTTCGTGAATAGCTAGTATTGCTTCCCGGGCGAGTTCGTTTATTTTCTCTCTGAACGCCATGTAATGCGCAAGCGCCCTGTCAAAAGCCTTTTCAGCAATATCCCTGCTCACGCCGAGGCGTTGGCCCATGGATATGATTTCCTTACGCGTTGTTTCCATCAGATACCCGGCCAGTGCTATATGCGGCGAGATGAACTTGTCGGCTTCCGCGGTGAAAGCTGTGCGGACGACATCCGGAATGGTTGCGGTGCACGGACATGTAAAAGCGTGGCGATAAGAGGCGGGGATATCGAACTCCAGCAGCCGCGGCATAAATATAAAATCAACTTTATTATTTATCAGATCATAAACACCGCCGTGCACTATTTCACACGGGTAGCACATCTGCGCCATGGTTTTTGTGTTCCCGGTTTTGGAATGCGCGGAGGGCACAAGATCATAGCCCATTTCATTGACCAGTTTGGCATAAAACGGTAGCAGTTCGTAGGCGGTAAGTGACATGGGCAGACCGATGGCACCTTTAGGTGATTGGAGTTTGACAGGCCCGAATTCCTCAAACATCATTTTATTGCGCAGTTCAATGTAGTCCCGGCCGGATTTTTTCGGAGCATTGCCGTGGCGTACATTTTCAAATTTGGAACAAAGTCCGCCAAAGGGATAGATATTGCCTCCCACCTCCATTCTCTGTATCTCGCATTTGTTGTCGCAAGCCTCGCAGCGGAAAATTCCCTTTATTTTGATGCTGCCGGCCGACAAAGCCAAAAGAGAGTATTTCTTTTCCGGGCAATGCTTATCATTAAGCAGGTCCAGTGTCATCAATGCTGCGCCAACACACCCCATCAGCTCCGGGTGTTTGGGCACAATGATCTTTTTCCCGGTTCTGGCGGCCATGGCCAGGGCCACTGATTTATTAAGAGCCACTCCGCCCTGGAACATAATCGTTTCGCCTAATGACATTGGCCCGACTATGCGGGTGATGTAATTGTCCGCGATGGAATACACGAGCCCCGCGATAACGTCTTCGAGCTTCGCGCCTTCCTGCAGGGCGCTCCTTACATCGGTGTTGATAAATGCCGCGCATCTTTCCCCGAACCTTATGGGGTTGGCGCTTTTCAAGGCCTCGTCGCTGATATGATAGCAGTCAATGCCCATATCCAGTGAGACGGATTCCTCCAGGAAACTCCCGGTGCCCGCCGAACAGCCTTCGTTCATGGCGTAATCCACCGGCACGCCGTTTAAAAAGGATGTGAATTTTGAATCCTGTCCGCCAATCTCAAAGAGCGTTTCCACCTCCTTTGTTTCTTCGCTTGCCGCCCTGGCATGCGCCAGTATTTCGTTAAAACTCAGGCAATTGTCGAGATATACCGAAACCATTTCCCGCGCGGAACCGGTTACCGCCGCCTGTGTGATATTAATGTCCATGCCCTGGACATGTTCGATCAGATCATTCAGACAATTGCGAGTGGCCTGTACCGGATTTCCCAGCGTCCTCAGATAACAGCTCGCCCCGATGCTCAAATCCGAAGCGTTCAGGAGGATGGCTTTTGTGGTCGTTGAGCCTGCATCCACCGCGAGTAAATAAGGGTCCCCCGGTTTTATGGTGTGCTCTTCAAGATTCGCAGCCCGGAAATCCAGCAGGTGCTCGAATTCATACAGGGAGGGCAGGGTATCATTAAAAATATTATCTTCATGGAAAATATTTTTTTCGTTTTCGGATATTGCGGATGCTTCGGACGCATAAAGGCAGGCGCCGAAAGCGCCAAGATAGGGGCCTTCTTTAATCTCTACTATTTTCGATTGGCTCATCAACTCCGCGAGCCTTTGCATGAAGGCCTTGTTTTGTGCCAGTCCGCCGGCTACAGCGATCGAGCGGGACGGCCATTTAGCCAGTTCAATCATTTTGCATACCCTCTCAGCCAGGCTGTCAATCAGGGAACGCGCTATATCGAAGCGCATGCACTCACCCTTGTTCAGCTTATGGGTAGCGTCGGATTTGCAGTAAACAGAACAGCGCGTCGCCAGTTCTACCGGTTTTCCTTCCCGGTACGCCGCGATTCCCTCTTCGAGTGTATATCCCATACGCTGGAACTGCTGCACAAGAAACTCTCCGGTTCCCGCAGCGCATTTGGAAGCCGCGATGATGTTTTTAATCAATCCGTCCTTCATCGGATAAACAGTGAAGTTCTCTCCGCCCAGCGATAGAAGAATGTCCGGCTTGATGTTGTGATAAGCGAGTCCCTGCTCCAGGCATTCAAATTCAGTACGGTATTGAACACCGCCTGTGATGTTGATGGGACGGCCTGTGATTACTATTGATTTTCTTTTATATTGCGCAACGGAGTCCAGCACCTCACGAATATATTTTCCGGGGTTTCCTTCATGGCGGAATATTTTTGCATCCAGTATCCCATCTTTTTTCCCAAAAACCCACTTGACCGATACTGAGCCGATCTCTAATCCACTTAAATAAATTTCATTTTCATCATTCATGCTCTTACCAAGCCTTCCTAAACAAATGTAACTTTTTATATTTTTTTCGGTTTTAAAAAAACAAGATCAATGAAGTCGTCAATTACCTGATCAAAATCGAATCCGAACGCTTTACCGCTCGTAGTTGAAAGAGTTACCTGCGATACCCCCTGGACGATGCTCCATACCATTGGGACAAGCCGGCCAGGCGGGATTCCTCCGGTGTATTTTTTAATTTCCTCGCCGGCAGCCATTTCCTCGATGAATTTTAATATGCTGCCCACCGTATTGTGCAGTTCCTCCTTATGATCCTGACCTATCGCCTCCGGTCCCTCTTTATCGGTAAGGTGCCTGAAGATATCTATGTATTTTCCATAATTTATAAAATAGTTCCGATACGCCAGCGCCATTGCCTTCAGCACTTTTGCCGGATCATCTATTTCTTTAAGGGTTTCCAGTTCAGAGTGAAGAGTTTTTAGGTTCTTGATCAGCATGGATAGGAGCAATTCCTCTTTGCTAGCGAAATACATGTAGATGGCGCCAGTGGAAAGGCCAGCCTTCAGGGCTACATTGCGGATTGTCACATCTTCGATACAATTTTCATGCAGGATCTCTTCTGCGATTTGCAGAATTATCAGTTTCCTATTTTCCTTTTCTTTTATTTTCAGTTCATCGAATACTTTTACTGTCATTGTCTTTTCCTGTCAATTATAATTAGAACTAGGTTCACGATAATGAACATGGTTCAGTTTGTCAATGAAAATTTACAGAAAGTTACAGAGGGGCTACAGAGAGGGACGCTGTTAACTTATTAACATTCTATTCAATGTATTTGTTTTCTTTACGTATATTATCAATTCAGACATTCAAATAATCTAGCTTTCAATCAGTTTGAACCCATTAGACTCGGCAATCTGCCGCCCCCGGACAACCGATTTACTGATGGCCGGGATGGATAAACCAAGATTGCGGGCTAAACTGGCCATCGTCTCTCCGAGCTCCCGAACCGCCCAATAGCAAAACAGGCTTCGGGCGTTGACGATGGGTGGTTGTTTCCCCGCTGCTCGGACATCTTTTGGTTTGACTCCCATCA
>JASEHT010000071.1 GCA_030018675.1 Smithella sp. | reverse complement strand
GATCGGTGTAAGCGTCTCTCGTGCAGAGACCTTCAAGAATACATGGAATAAATTGAAATTTTTGATCAGGCTAAACCGATTAAAGTTGATTACGTCGAATGTTTCACTGGCTCGGGATTTCAATTGACATCCAGCCTTCCCGCGGGCGAAAATTGCGGAGGATGTTTCTAGCGCTATAATTCTATTAAGTTATTTAATCGCGCCAGGCGTTAACACCGGACGCCTTTATTATTTGATAATATATCTTGACAAATAAATAGTGCATGGCTATTTTGCCAAATAGCATAAGGAGATAAAAAAATGAAGCATCTTTTAAAGACTCGCTATGAGGCGCGTGCAAAAATTATCAAGGCTTTGGCACATCCCAGCCGGCTTTTGATCATAGAAGAACTAAACCAAAGAGAACGTTGCGTGGGTGAACTCACCGAAATGATCGGCGCTGACGTTTCCACCGTGTCCAAACATTTAAGTATCTTAAAAAATGCCGGTCTGATTAGTGATGACAAACGGGGTAATTCAATTTTTTACAGTTTGCGCGTTCCCTGCATCATGCAATTCATGGGATGTGTGGAAGAAGTGCTTTCCGTCAACGCTAAAAAACATAACGCAATTTTGAAATGCAGCGGAAGATAGCAGTGATTTAACGGCAGGATTTAAGACCGAATAACAGTTGAGGAATATTTCAGTAAAACTAATTTTAAACACTTTGATATTGGGGAGAAACTGTTATGAAAATAGAAATTCTGGGTGTGGGGTGCGCAAAGTGCCATAAATTAGAGGAAATGGTGCGTGCTGTCGCAACAAAAGAAGGCATCAACGCGGATATTTCCAAGGTTGAAGATTTCAAAAAGATCATGGCCTATGGCGTGATGACAACACCCGCGCTGGTTATCGACGGCGAAGTCAAGGTCGCTGGGAAAATACCTTCAGAAGACCAGATTAAAGGCTGGCTGAAAGGTTAATGAGTTAAAATTTAGCTGACGTATAATGGAGGCATTTTATGTCTGAATGTTGCGGCGGCGGCACAAAATTAATTTATTCATGCTCCGGATCGGCGGATGTTGGTGAAATCGCCGACCGTGTGACACGCGAGAATGACCTGTCTGGCTGGAATCGGCGCTGGACTTACCGGCTTTATCCAATCGGCAATCGGCACGGATGAAAATATCACCGTTGACGGCTGTCCGATCGCCTGTGCCAGAAATTCACTGGAACGAATCTGCGTAATCCCGAAGTCTTATATTCTGACCAATATGGGACTTGAAAAACATGACACGCCGGTAACGGGAACAATTATTGATGAGATTATTGAAAGAATAAAAAAAGACAGCGGTTTTACAGCGGCAACTTCCCCAAGAACGGGCGGCGGCTGTTGCGGAACATGAGTGATTAAATATTTTAAACTTAAAAAAACACTTCAGGAGATTATTCATCATGACGTTGCGTAAGACTTTCATTGCTATAGTAACTTTGTTTACTCTTTTTATTTTCGCCGCTTGTGAACAGACCGGCATCGAGGCTGGCAATGCTGGTCAGCAGACAGCTATTGCTGTGAAAACTAAATCGTCCTCTTCAGCGCCCATTGAAAAGCCCGCAGTAAAAACGGAGCACGCTACTTTGCCTCTGGCCACTTTTATCGAAATCGGTGCGGCACAATGCATACCCTGCAAAGCCATGCAGCCGATAATGAAAGAGATCGCCTCGGAATATAAAGGGCAGGTCAAGGTTGTTTTTTACGATGTCTGGACCACCCAAGGCAAGATAGACGGCATGAAATATAATATTCGGGTCATACCCACACAGGTCTTTCTGGACAAAAACGGCAAGGAATACTTCCGGCACGAAGGTTATTTTCCCAAGGAAGAATTAATCAAGGTGCTTAAAATGCAAGGGGTTAAGTAAATGATCGTTGATCTTTTTACCTGGCTGACAAATGCGCTGACGCAATCTCCCGGAATCGCTATTGGCGCAGCGTTTTTATGGGGCGTGCTTTCAGTCATTTTGTCGCCCTGTCATATTGCCTGCATTCCTCTGATTGTCGGTTTTATTGATGGTCAGGGAAACATCACCACGCGACGGGCGTTTGGCCTTTCACTTCTTTTCGGATTGGGGATTCTCATTACCATAGGCCTCATCGGCCTTATCACCGGCCTGATGGGTCGCATGATGGGAGATATCGGCGGCTATGGAAATTATGTTGTAGCAATCGTTTTCTTTGCTATTGGTCTCAATCTGCTGGGCATTCTGCCACTGCCCTTCATGGAAGGCGGCGCGAATCCCAATTATAAAAGAAAAGGGGTTCTGGCGGCATTCATACTGGGACTGATATTCGGCGTTGCCCTGGGGCCGTGCACCTTCGCTTACATGGCAACGATGCTGGGCGTGGTGTTCAGCATGGCGTCGACACAATTGACGCTGGCGATGTTGATTCTGGTGGCTTTCGGTATCGGCCACTGCGCGGTGCTGGTTTTCGCGGGTACGTTTACGGAAGTCGTGCAGCACTACCTGCACTGGAGCGAAAAATCCAAAGGCGCGGTTATCCTGAAAAAGATTTGCGGCGTTCTCGTGATTTTAGGCGGCGTTTATTTGATTGCATTGAATTTTATGCAGGGATGAGGAATGAAAAAAAGAGTTTTGTTTTTATGCACGGCAAATTCGTGCCGGTCACAGATGGCGGAAGGGATCGCGAATCACTTTTGGGGCGATAAGTTTGAGGCCTATTCCGCGGGAACCCAGGCCTCTTTTGTAAACCCGATGGCCATAGAAGTGATGAAAGCGATCGGGATTGATATCTCCGGGCACCGCTCCAAGAATCTTTCCGAATTCGACGGGCAGAATTTCGATTACGTGATTACGCTGTGCGGCGACGCCAATGAAACGTGCCCTTTGTATATCGGCGGGACTAAAAAAACGCATATCGGTTTCGACGATCCGGCGAAAGCCACCGGCTCAGCGGAAGAAATCTTGAAAGAATTCCGGCGTGTGCGGGACGAAATCAAAGAAAAACTGGGCGATTTTTTTGAAACGTAAAAATATTGACATCAGATGCGGACAATGAATAAATTAACAATAATTGACTGAAACAAGACTTAAAATGGAGGTGGGTTGAAATGAAAATCATTGAGTTCATCAAAAAATATCGACACATTCTCACCATTTTTCTGGCGCTGGTGGGCATCGGCATTATGGCGTATTACGACTACTGCGATACGGCCTGTAGTTATCTTAAGGGCGACATTCTGGGTGTTGACCTCAAATTTGTCGGCATCGCTTACATGGCTGTGATTATAGTTTTTGCCGCCTTCAAACAAATGAATTATGTCCGGGCGCTGCTGGCGGCGGGATTGGGTGTTGAAGTCTATCTGTATTACTTTCAGATAGAAAATGAAATTTACTGCCCGTTCTGCCTGGCGTTTTCAATCATGTTGATATCATCTTTTTTAATTAACTACGAAGTTCCTTCCGCCTGGCGGGAAAACCGCAGCCGGATGTGGCTATATTTTTTAGGGGAGGTAAGTTTTCCGATGTTTAAATTAAACAAGTTGCCGTTGTTGTTGTTCAGTCTTTTGGGCTATTTGACTATTCTTTTCACTTTTTCCGGTTCTGTCACACCGTCTTTCGCGCAGGTAAGCACGGGCACCGTGCCATCGCTGGGCAAAGGACCTTACGAAGTCATTATGTTTGCCGATTACTTCTGTCCACCCTGCTACCGGATTGACACAAAAGCCGAACCGCTGATGAAGGAACTGCTGGCAACCGGTAAGGTGAAGATAACTTTTGTTGACGTCCCTTTTTCCCGCCCGACTCCAACCTATACCAAGTATTATCTTTACGCGGCAAACGCGGATTCCAGCGTTGACAACATTCTTCACGTCCGGAAAATGCTTTTCGAAGCCGCTCAACTCAGACGCATCCAGGATGAAAACAGCCTGGTTTCTTATCTGAAAGAGAAAAAAGTTTCATGGAAAGCCATGGACGAAAATACAATTTTCCCGCTATTAAGCAACATAACCAAGGAACACAAGGTTAGAGCAACTCCTACGTGTGTCATCAAGTATTCGGCAAAAAATATCAAATCTTTCGTCGGAGATGTTGAAATATGGAACGGTCTGACAGAGCTTCAGAAGCATGTTTCAACTGAAAAGAAATAGGGGGAAATACCTCATGACGATAGCAAGGGAAAGGAAAACGCTGTTGTCTTTTAACGAAAACAGATTAACGTGTTTATTCCTGAACATCGTTTGCGTAACGGTTTTTCTGGTCGGCGGGATTAAGGCAGCGCATGGCGCCGAACACGCCCCTGTTTTCTCCTACGGGGAAGGATCTTATGAGCTTATTATTTTTTCGGATTATTTCTGCCCTCCCTGCCAGAAGATTCACAAGGAATTTTCCGAAACCATCCCGGGTTTGATTGATAGCGGCGGCGTCAAGGTGACTTTTGTCGATTTGCCGATCTATAAACTGACGCCGCTTTATGCCAAATACTTTTTATATGCTCTGAACGCTTCGCCCGGCTTCAAGGAAGCGCTGAAAGCCAGAAACTTTCTGTATGACAAGGCTTATCGGATAGGCGCCGTCACAGCGGAACATCTGGAAAGAGACATGAAAGACGCAGGGATCCCCTTCACGCCTTATGACGTCAGACCTTCTCTGGACAAATATGACACCATGATTAAAAGATACCGGGCTTATTCAACCCCGACCTTCGTTTTCATATATTCCCCAAAGGACATCCGGACGTATTCGGGAAGCGAACCGATCATAAAGGGGATGAAGGAATTTCTCAAGGCGCTGGAAAAACAACCCTGATCAGATCACCGCGCTCCTGACGAACAGATTTTGGAGGAACGTTGAATGGTAAAGAAAATATTATGGATTGCTGTATGTCTGTTGCTTGTCATGCCTGTGGCTTTCGCGGAAGATAGATTATCTTTCGATAATTATCTGAACGCCTTTGATAACCGGGAACGAGCAAACATGAAGATCGACGTTCCTGAAATGCTGCAACTTCATAAAAAGGGGCTGGCACAGATTATTGATGTTCGTACCGCGCAGGAACATCGCGAAATCAATTACGCGTTCATGAAACACATACCGATGAATGAACTTCCCAAAAGGCTCCATGAACTGGATAAATCAAAAACGATTATCGCGGTCTGTCAGTTTTCCGAACGGGCGGTCATCGCCCGCATGTTTTTGACGCTGAGAGGATACAATTCGAAATATCTAAAGACGGGAATCCTCGGCACACACCAGTATTTGAAAGACCGGAAAATATAAATTCACAAAAATCCAGATTGAAAGTTAAAGAGATCATTTTATGAAAGAATGGCAAAAATTTCTGCTAATCGTCGCGATATTCCTGGGAGCTTATTACATTCCATGGGAGGCCACACTCATCCGGCAATCCGGCCTGGAAGCCTTTATGATGCTTCAGGACTACGCGCGCCAGCATGTTCTGACCTGTCTCATACCCGCTTTTTTTATTGCCGGCGCCATCAGCGTTTTTGTTTCGCAGGCGGCCGTGCTCAAATATTTCGGCGCGAAGGCCAATAAATTTTTATCTTATTCTGTCGCTTCCGTCTCCGGCTCGGTGCTGGCGGTTTGTTCCTGCACAGTGCTCCCGCTTTTCGCGGGAATTTACACCCGCGGCGCAGGCATCGGCCCGGCAACGGCGTTTTTGTATTCCGGCCCGGCCATCAATGTTCTGGCCATCATTCTGACCGCCAAAGTGCTGGGCTGGCAGTTGGGTCTGGCGCGCGCCATCGGCGCAATCATCTTCGCCATTATCACCGGTTTATTGATGGCTTTTATTTTCCGCAAGGATGACGCCAACCGTGAAACCGGCGAGCTATTTCTTCCCGAAGAGGATGGAAAAGGACGGGCGTTGTGGCAGGACGCCGTTTATATGCTGACCATGGTGTTGATTCTTGTCTTCGCCTCTTTTGCCCGCCCGACCGAAAACGACGGTGTGGTATGGCAAACGATTTTCAGTGCCAAGTGGTATCTGGTGATTGCGTTAATGATTGTTTTGGCCGTGCTGCTCAAAAAATGGTTCGTTAAAGAAGAGCTGAAAGACTGGCTCGATTCCACATGGGGATTTTCCAAACAGATATTGCCGCTTTTGTTGGGCGGTGTGCTGGTGGCGGGATTTCTTCTGGGACGTCCCGGCCATCCGGCGCTCATTCCCGAATCGTATATTCAGATGCTGGTCGGCGGCAACTCGCTGGGGGCTAATTTCTTTGCCTCTATCGTCGGCGCTTTAATGTATTTTGCCACGCTCACGGAAGTTCCAATTTTACAGGGACTGATCGGCTCCGGCATGGGACAGGGACCGGCGCTCGCGCTGCTTCTGGCCGGCCCCGCGCTTTCTTTGCCGAACATGATCGCCATCGCGGGGATTATGGGCATCAGAAAAACGGCTGTTTACTGCGCCATCGTTGTGGTTCTTTCCACCATTGCCGGCATGGTTTATGGCTTTATAATGGCCTAGTATAAAACAAGACTAATCCAATGAACCATAACCACAATCATAATCATGAAAAACCGGCGTCACTGACGAACTTGATTCTGGCCATTCTCATCAACGGCGTCATCGTTGTTTTCGAACTGTTTTTCGGATTGCTGATTCAGAGCATGGCGTTGATTTCCGACGCCGTCCATAATTTAAGCGACATCGCCGCCATGAGCTTCACCTATTGGGCGGAAAAAATTTCCCGCCGCCCCGCCAATGAACGCAAGACTTACGGCTATCTGAAATTTGAATTCATCGCCGCCTTCATCAACAGTCTCGTCCTTTCGGTGGTGATCGCTTTTGTCTTCTGGGAATCCATTCAACGCCTGATGACACCCGCTGAAATTCCCGGCAAGACGATGCTCTGGGTAGCCGCGGTGGCGTTTGCCGGAAACGGTTTGGCGACACTATTGCTGAAAAAAATATCCGGACGGAATTTCAATATCAGGACGGCGTGGCTGCATTCCCTGCAGGACGCTCTGTTTTCTCTTGGCGTTATCATCGGCGCGCTGCTGATAATATTTTTCGGCTGGTTTTTTATAGACCCGCTTATTTCCATGGTCATCTGCGTCTTCATCGCCCGTGAAATCTATAAAATCGTCCGCCACACGGTGAACGCGCTTATGGATGCCGTGCCCGCGGATGTGGATTTCAATGAGGTGAAGAAAGACTTACTGGCGATTCCCGCCGTGGCGGAGGTCAACGATCTGCATATCTGGCAGACCAGCACTTGCCAGAAGCTGCTTTCCGCTCATCTTAAATCATCCGACGATTCTCCTAATCACGAAGAAATTATTCGCGCTGTTCAGGAAATGCTGATGCATAAATACGGAATTAACCACACAACCATTCAGTTGCTGCCCTTATCGGCGGAAGAAATGGAACACTGCAATCACTGTAATTGAAAGATGGAGAAATGAACGCCGAACGAAGAGCCAAAATACAGAAACAGACGCAGAATCTTTTCAAATATTTTTCCCGTTTCTTACAGAAACCGTCTTTGACCAAGCTTTATATTGAACCGACCACCCAATGCAATCTGCAGTGCCGCACATGCATCCGGAATTCCTGGGACGAGCCAATCGGATTTATGGATATGGCATTGTACCAAAAGTTCCTTTCAGAGATGAAGTCTTTCCGGTCGCTGGAGCGCGTGGCTTTCTGGGGATTCGGCGAACCGCTCGTGCATCCGGACATCGTTGAGATGGTCTCGCTGGTCCATCAGGCGGGTTTGCAGACCGAGATCATCACCAACGGCCATCTGCTCGACAAAAATACGGCCGTAGCGCTGATTCAGGCAGGTCTGGATACCATCGTGGTTTCCGTGGACGGGGCCACGCAATCCTCCTATGAGGATATCCGCCTCGGCGGAGATTTATTCAGGGTCGAAGAAAATATCAGGGAGTTGAACGGCCTGCGGGGAAACGGAAAGAAACCCTCTTTGGGATTGGAGTTCGTTATGATGAAAAGCAATATTCACGAGCTCCCCGCTCTCGCCGGAAAAGCGCGCTTGATGAAAGCCGACTTTATCATGCTGACCAATCTCTTGCCGTGCTCCGAAGATATGAAGGACGAAATCCTCTACTGGATGAGCGCCACGATCAATGACCCGGAGGAACGTCCCCGATGGTCTTCTCAGCTTATGCTGCCGAGAATGGATGTACGCCCGGAGTACATGAATCCGCTTCTGGAATTTCTAAAAATATTGGATATGGACATGCCGGCAAATAAAGATATTCCCGCAGGATATCATTGTCCTTTTGTTCAGAAAAGTTCCGCGGCCATTTCCTGGTCGGGCGAAGTAAGTCCCTGCATCGCGCTGATGCATTCTTACCGCAGTTTCATCCTCGGGCGGGAAAAACGCTTTGAGCGATATTCTTTCGGGAATGTCGCTCAGGAAAATTTTGCCAATATCTGGCACAAGAAAAGTTTCCGGCAATTCCGCGACCGGGTGCTCAAGTTCGATTTCGCACCCTGCGTCGAATGTAGCGGCTGCGATCTCGCTGAAACCAACCAAGAAGATTGCCTGGGAAACACTCATCCCGTCTGCGGTGACTGCCTCTGGGCCAAAAGCGTTCTACTGTGCCCGTGATACTCACAACAAGATTTCTTTAACCGGACAAGTCCCTGCCAGTTTTTTAAAAAAAATCCAGCAATTATGCCGCGGCAAGTCTTCTCAACTTCTTCTTTAACTGGCTTATCTGATGACTTAACCGGGAGGACTTCTTCTTTTCATTGGATTCCCGAACCTGCATTCTCAAGGCTTTCAACTCACGAATTTTTGTCTTGAGTTCCGGTTTGGTCATTTTTATTTTACCGATATGTTTCTTTTTCTTCGCCGGCGATTCGTCCTTGATGCCTTTGGCCTCCCTGATGAACGCGATCAGCTCTTCCTTTTTCATGTCGTGAATCGCTCTTTCGTGGGGAATTTCCGCGGCAATGTCTCGCAATTCCTTGACGGTGAGTTTACCCAGATGTTTTTCATGATTTTCTTTGGTATGGGCTTCTTCTGACATCGCTCATAGACCTCCTTGTTTTTATATATTTAGGAATCAACTGGCAATGCACAATCAAGATGTTGCGCTTTTATATCATAATTGATTCGCCGATGCAATCCGGACCACCGGCATATATCTTGACAAACGACGTTCTACATGCAATAGACTTCCACACAACTCACCAAGTCAAAAGAAGAATTACAATCAAAAAATAGGAGGGTTTTATGTCAAAAAGAAATCTTGTTATTGCCATTGTATCGATGCTTTTATTTGCTGTTTCAACAGGTTTTGCTGCTGATAAGTATCAGTGGACGCTCGTGGACACCGACGACAACTGCGAGATTTACACCAGTCCGGTTGCCGGCAAAGATTATGTGGCGGCCAAGGCCACGTGCCTCATCCCCGCCAGAATTGAAGTGCTCGGAACCGTTCTCAGAGATATCGCCAACTATCCTGAATGGATGGAGGATTGCAAAGACACAAAAATACTGAAAGTGGTGGATGATGAAAATGACGTCTTTATTTTCTGGTTCCGTCAGCATGTCGCTCTTCTCAAAGACAGGGATATGATTCTTAGAAGTAAAACGGCCATTGACATGAAAGGAGGCATCAATCTGGTTTATGCCGATTCCACTACCGAAATGGATTATGATTCCGGCAAAGGGTACGTGAGAATGCCTTCTTTTTATTCACTGTTCACGCTGGAATGGGTGGATAGAGAAAACACAAGGGTAACCTTCATGATTGATCCGGACCTCGGCGACGGTGTTCCGACGGGAATTGCCAATAGGACCATAAGAAAGCTTCCGGTGAAGTCTTTGAAAGAGATGAAGAAAATGGCGAAAAAGAGCCGGTATGTTGAAGCGGCCAAGACATCCAAATACTTTAAGATGGCCGAAGAGTTTGGCAAGGCCGGTCACAAATAAATAACCTTTGTATGGGATGCAGTGAAAAGGCAGATCCTCTCAAGGGTCTGCCTTTTTTTCTGATTTTCACCGGAGAATTCCGAATCCGATTCTCCTTATCAACTTGTTAAAAAGATTACAGATTTTTTTATTCATTATTTTCCAGTCAATGCTTGACATTCTAATTTTTACAATATATAAAGCGCAATTCTATGAACGGGCATCACGACGTCCCCATCGTCTAGTGGCCTAGGACACGGCCCTTTCACGGCTGTAACCGGGGTTCGACTCCCCGTGGGGACGCCAAATACAAATTAAAAAAGGGCGGTTTTTA
>JASEHT010000070.1 GCA_030018675.1 Smithella sp. | reverse complement strand
GCCGGTGGAGCAAATTTCTTCTCCCTGACCAGCTTTACAATATTGGCTAAAGTGCCTTCAAGAATTTCCTGTTTTGGCGTCGTGCCCCAGCGAATCAGCGCGGCGGGAGTTTTAGGCGAACGACCGTTGTCCAGCAATTCCTTAACAATCTTTTCGATATTCTTCACGCCCATTAGAAATACCAGCGTGCCGATGCGGGACAAAGCCTGCCAGTCGATATCGCTTTTTTCTTTGGTCGGGTCTTCATGGCCGGTGACGAAAGCGACCGTGGAAGTCAGTCCGCGATGCGTGAGCGGAATGCCGGCATAAGCGGGAACGGCAATTGCGGAAGTGACGCCGGGAATAATTTCAAAAGGTATTTTGTTCACGGCAAGTTTTTCCGCCTCTTCGCCGCCGCGTCCGAAAATAAAAGGATCGCCGCCTTTCAAGCGGGCAACAATATTTCCCGCGTTGGCTTCCTTCACCAGCAAGTCATTGATCTGCCACTGCGACAGGGTATGCGCGCCGCCCTGTTTTCCCGCGTAAATAAAACGGGCATCACTTCTAGCGTATTTCAATAAATCCTTGCTGACCAGATAATCGTAAACGACGACATCTGCTTCGCGCAGGAATTCAATGCCTTTGAGCGTAATCAACCCCGCATCGCCCGGCCCCGCGCCAATGATATAAACTTTTCCTTTTTTACTTTTTCTCATAGATGACGGTCTCGATTATCCACTTGCCCGCATTTTTATGAAATTTATAATTGGATGAAAAATTACCCATATTGCTAACATCGAAATTAACAATATTATAAATGACAACAATAAGGGTCCCCATTCGACTTTTTCAAATAGCCTTGAAAAACTTGGGCCTTTGTTATAAGAGGCATGAAGTTTTTGCCAATTTTCTTTTAAAAGATTTCTCATAGCAATCACCCTGTCATTCCCGCGTAGGCGGGAATCCAGGAACATTAAATTATTTCATTATACAAATCTTTCCACTCAGGGTTCTTTTCTTCAATCAACCTCATCTTCCACTTTCTATTCCATTTCTTCATTTGCTTTTCTCTCAAAATAGCTTCTTCAATATCTTTGTGAAGTTCAAAGTACACAAGAGCATGAATATTATATTCCTTTGTAAATCCATTTTCTGAATTATGCTTGTGCTCATACACCCTTTTGACTAAATCACCGGTAACGCCGATATATAATGTTCCATTCTTCTTACTAGCCAGAATATAAACATAATATTGCTTCATAAAAATACTGGATTCCCGCCTGCGCGGGAATGACAATGGATTTGATTAATTACTCCTTACATTAAATCCAAAAGTCTTCTACCGCCTTTATCCAGAATTATTTCTGCCAGCTTTTTACCCATCTCTTCGGCATCTTTAATAGTGCCGCTTATCTTTTCGCGAACTACTGTGGTGCCGTTGGGTGCGGCAACCATGCCTTCCAACACTAACATCTGACCGTCGAGCTTACCCAACGCCGCAATGGGCAGACGGCATCCGCCGCCAAGCGCCCGCAGAAACGCACGTTCGGCGGCAACTTCCGCCGCAGTTGTCGCGTCATTCAATCCTGCGCAGGCTTTGGCCAGATCAACATCGGATTTGCGAATCTGCAAACCTAAAGCGCCCTGACCGACCGCGGGAAGCATCGTTTCCACCGGTAGATACTGTGTAATCTTTTCAGCCAGTCCGTTTCTTTTCATTCCCGCCGCCGCCAGAATAACGCCGGTAAGGTTTTCCGTTTCAATTTTTTTTATTCTGGTTTCAATATTGCCCCTTAAAGGTACGATGTTTACATCGGGCATCACCGCTTTGATCTGCGCGCCGCGCCGCTGAGAACCGGTGCCGATTTTAGCCCCTTTGGGCAGGAACTCCATCTTGATGTTGTTGCGCGAAACCAGCACATCGCGCACATCCTCGCGCGACAGAATGGCCGCGAACATCAGACCTTCCGGGATATCCCCCGGAACATCCTTCATGCTGTGCACCGCCAGATCAATTTTATTAGAGAGCAGTGCTTCCTCAATTTCCTTGACGAAAACACCCTGACCGCCGATTGTCAGAAGCGACACATCCTGCATGATGTCGCCGCTGGTTTTGATGATGCAAATTTCAATATCCGCTTCCGGCATTGCTTTTTTTAATTTGTCAGCGACAAAATTTGTTTGCGTCAATGCGAGCTTGCTGCCACGTGTTCCTATTTTTAAATTCATACAAATCCTAACTTAATATAATTATTTCTATTCTAACTTACTCCTTACCCTTCACTCTTCACTCTTCACTTCTTTTCCATCAATCCAACCGAAAAAGTCTGCGCACTGCGTCCACAATATCGCGGGAGCTGATATCGGAGCTTTCTTCTTTTAAAACCGAAACCGGCGCGTGCAATACTTTGTTCACGATGGAATTGACCAGAACGTCAATTTTCTCCTGATCATCTTTGTTTAAATTCTGCATCCAGCCCGAAGCTTTTTCCATTTCCGCCTGGACAATTTCTCCGGCCATGTTGCGTAGCGAGACGATCGTCGGTACGGATTCAAGTTCCTTCTGCCAGTTGACATATCGGGCCACTTCCTCATCAACAATCTTTTCGGCTTTGATCGCTTCCTTTTTGCGGACATTCATGTTTTCGTCAACAATGTCCTGAAGGTTGTCGATGTTGTAAAGATAAACATTTTCGAGATCACTTGCCGACGGATCGATATCGCGAGGAACGGCAATGTCGATCAAAAACAGCAGACGGTTTTTGCGCTGATGGTAAATTTTTCTGAGCATATCGGCGGTAACGATAAAATCGGACGCTCCGGTGGAGCTGATGACGATGTCCGCTTCAATGAGTTTCTTATCCAGCGCATCCAGATCCGCCGCTTCGCCGTGAAATTTTGCCGCGAGCAGTTCCGCCTGCGCCAGAGATCTGTTGGCGATAATGACGGATTTCGCTCCTTTTTCAATCAACTGCTGACCGGTCAGTTCGGCCATTTCGCCCGCGCCGATGAGCAGAATTTTTTTGCCGTCCAGCGAGCCGAAAATCTTCTTTGCCAGTTCCACCGCGGCATGACTGACTGATACCGGATTGACCGCGATGCCCGTTTCCGAGCGGACGCGCTTGGCCGCGCGGAAAGAACAGTGCATCAATCGGTTCAAAACAATGCCGGTGGTATATTTGGCCAGCGCATCGCGATAGGCGTCTTTGACCTGTCCGAGAATCTGCGCTTCGCCCATGACCATCGAGTCCAGGCTTGACGCCACGCGGAAAAGATGGCGCACCGCTTTCTCACCGCGGTATTCGTAAAAGCATCCTTTTGATTCAGCCTCAGTCAGACAGCCGTTTCGTGCCAGGAAATCGCTGATTTCTTTGATGGCCTTGCCGTCTTCCGCGACGCTGGCGATAACCTCCACGCGGTTGCATGTGGAAAGATACAGCACTTCTTCCACGCCGGAAATGCTCCTCAACGCCGGGAGCAAATCACTTTTCTCCTGACAGCCGGCGAATATTTTTTCCCGGACAGCAATGGGCGCTGTTTTATGATTTAAACCTGTAAGTACAATCATGGTTGAAAAAAGCTATGTAAAGTTGAAAAACAAATTTTCACGCCGCCATAGGACAGCAAAAGCAGAACAAAAGCGATGCCGGAAAACAGGGCCATGCGGTAACCTTTCCAGCCGATGGCCAGCCGCTGATGCAGCAGAAATCCGTAAATCATCCAGCCGGCAAACGTCCAGATGATTTTCGGATCGGCCAACCAGCCTGTTTCCCAGCGTATTTCCGCGAAAATCACTCCGGCAATAATACCGACGCTCAAAATGGGAAATCCCCACAACAGGCAGAGATGATTGATTCTGTCCAGATCGTTCAAGGAAGGCAACAATCTGATCATCCCGCCTAATTTCTTATTTTTCAGCAGGCGGTTTTGCATGATGAACATCAATCCGGCGCATGACGCGATGGCAAAAAGCGCCTCCCCGAAAATCGTCAGGAATAAATGCAGGGCGGTCAGCCAGCTTTGCAGATTCTGAGGCCGAAGATCTCTGCCCGCTTCCTCTCCCGCGGCGGCAATCATGAACAGCAAGATCAGCGGAGAAATGAAGGCTCCGAGCACTCTTGTTTTTGTTTTAAATTGCAACGCCAGATAAACCGCGCACACCGCCCAGGCGCAGAAGGAAAGAAAATCCCGTGAATCGAGATTAACAAGCCATGATGAATTCATCATCACGAAAAGGAAATTGATCGTGAGAAAACCGAACGCGGCGGCCAGAATCCAGGTGGAAATTCTGGCAAGACGCACTCTCTTGACCAGGAGCGAGAGCAGATAACCGGTCGTGCTGACCGCGCAAAGAATGAGGGCCATGTTGAATGTCATGCATTCAAGATTACTGAAAATCAATTTTCACGTCCTCCCCTGTAATATTCTTTATCATATTCTGCACTGCCTTTGTGTCCTTGCCCCTGATGGATTCCAGAATGCCCGCCTTCATTAAGGCATCAAACCAGTCCCTGCCGACACCGGCGTTCTTTTCCATTTTTTTACGCAATTCTCCCAGAATGTTGAGAAAAATTTCATACTCTTTGCCATAGCGCGCTTCCAGTTCTTCGCGTAAATGGCGGGCGAGTGCGGGGCTTTTACCGCCGGTGCCGATGGTGATGGCCAAATCGCCTCTCTGCACGATAGAAGGAAGAATGAAATCGCATTTTTCCGGATCGTCAACAATATTGACGGGAATGCCCTTGGCCCGCGCATCCCGCGATATGCGGGCATTGGTCTTTTCATCATCGGTCGCTCCGATAATCAAGGCGGCTTTATCAATCAAGTCCCCGGAATATCCGGCGGCAATGTGGGAAATCAAATGCTTGTCCTCAAGCGCGGCAAGTTCCGGAACAATTTTCGGACTGATCACCGAAACTTTTGCTCCGCAATCAAGAAGTCTTTCGGCTTTTCTTAAAGCCACTTCGCCGCCGCCGACAATGACGCATTTTTTGTCTTTAATGTCGAGAAAAACCGGATAATATTTCAAGGGTTTTCATCCTTTCTCTATTTAAAAAACAACTGCGTGAAAAGCTATCATGAAGGGTGACTTTTTTCAAGAAAGGTTATTGGACTAAATAAGCTTTGAAATATCTGATTCGCAACGAAATTTGACGATTTAACTCTTTATTCGGACACCTCCACGCGGTTGCGCCCGTTTTTCTTTGCTTTGTACATGGCTTCGTCCGCGCGGGAAATCGTTCTGTCAATTCCTTCATTTTTCAAGTGTTCGGCCAAACCGATGGAAACAGTGACTTTGGATTTACGGCCTTGCCCCATATCAATAAACAGACATTCTTCGACGCAGGCGCGAAGACGTTCGGCAAAAATTTTAGCATCATGACGGTCTGTTTGAGTCAGGACGATCAGAAACTCCTCTCCTCCGTAACGACCGCAAAAGTCGGTTTTACGCAGCACATTGCGAACGATGTTGGAGAATGTGATCAAGATTTCATCCCCTGTCTGGTGTCCGAAAGTATCATTAACATCTTTAAATTTATCAAGATCCAGCATGGCCACAGAAAAAACAGATCCTGTGCGGTTGGAACGGTTATTCTCCGTTTCGACAAGCTCCATGAGATGGCCGCGGTTGTAAAATCCTGTCAAGTCGTCGTGAATGGCCATTTCTTGAATCTTTTCCAGAGATGCCTGAAGTTTTTTACGGCTGTTTGCCAGATCGCGACGCAGTGCGCTGATGTTGCCTCCAATAAAGGAAACGGATGCCAGAACAACACCCAAACCGAACCACTGGATAATTTCAAATCTTATATCAATAACCTGAGGACGATAAACATGAAGTAAATACATATCGATACCATAAGTAAGAAGGATAAAAGCGCTTACATTCAGAAACTGTCGGGTATCCAACCGGAATATTCCAAACAGAAGAATGAGAACGTATACGGCAAAAAGAATTCCCTTGGCCTCATAAACAAAAAACATCGCATACATAACCACCAGACTGGCTAAGCAAATCTGCGCGGAAGTCAGGCTGGGATCTTTCATCCGCTTATTCAGGCCTGTGCGAAATATGACATATAAGGTAACAACGAAAACGGTGGTGAAAATCCAGCCCCATAAAAGAGGCTTAAACTGCATAAATCCGCCGGCATATGCCAGATAAGAAAGCGGCATGTTCAGCAGAATATAGACAAATAAGGATATAAAGAAACGGCGGATGCGCAGAGCCTGCTTGGGATCACCTTTGGGGATAATGGAGAAGTCCTCGGCAAAAGATGCGAGGTTAAACCCCAGGTTGGAAAGTTTTCTCGTAATTCCGTTTATATTCCAAGATGTGCGTTTATGTTCCATAAATATAAATTCATAACAGGAAGCCGGTTTTTTAACATCTTTTACCGGACGTAATCATAAAAAAAAGCATAAATCCACACAAACCTTCAGAGTTCTCATCATCACATTATGCACGGGGGAATCGATTTTATCGGCGATGGTCAGATGCTACTCCGCTACGCTTCGGGGATAGCTCGACTAACTAAGTTCACAATTTCTTTAGCTTTAGAATCCCCATTCGCTTCGCTCAGGGGATAGTTCGACTAACTAAGTTCAGTGCGTTTCACTTCGAATCCCCGCTCGCTTCGCTCAGGGGATAGTTCGCCTAACGCTTCGAGCTTCATCCCGACTTGTCGGGATTCGTTCTCAGCGAGTCTCACTAAAATATAGTACGTCTTCCGTTGTATCTGTCGGTGTCGTAGTATTTAGCCACATCCACAGTTTTCAGTTTATTCACGACTCCGGCCAGAGGAGCCGTGCCGATTTCGCCCCGCTCCAGAGTAACCATCCGTCCGAAATTTTCCTTGACAATCATGTCCACGGCCGCAATACCGAACCACCGGGCCATCAAGCGATCATGCGCCGAAGGAGTTCCTCCGCGCTGAAGATGGCTGAGCGTTATATGACGGGATTCCAATCCGGTCTTCTTTTCAATTTCACCGGCAACATAACTGGCAACGCCGCCGACCGACACGTGTCCGAAATCATCAATACGGTTGTCTTTCAAAAATTCCTGCCGTCCCTGTAGTTTGGCGCCTTCGGAAACCACAATGATGGAATAATTGATTTCCCGGCCTTTTCTTTCGCGCAGGAGCTCGCAAACCTTATCCATATCGAACGGATATTCCGGTATCAGAATGATGTAGGAGCCGCTGCATTCGCCGCCGCGCAACGCCAGCCATCCGGCGTGACGCCCCATGGTTTCCACCACAAAAATGCGGCTGTGTGAACCGGCGGTGGTCCTTAAACGGTCGATCTCTTCCATGATGACATTAACCGCCGTGTCGAAACCGAGAGAATATTCGGTCCCCTCCAGGTCCCCGTCTATCGTTTTCGGGATGCCCACGGTTTTAATGCCTAGTTTATGCAGATTGTAAGCCACACCCAGCGTATCTTCGCCGCCAATGGCGACAACAGCGTCAATCCCGAGTTTTTTCAAATTATCAATCACTCTTTCAGAACGGTCATTTTTAGGGTTGAAAGGATTGGTCCGCGACGTCCCCAAATTTGTTCCGCCGTATCGGTCCCATGTTCTGACGATTTCTTCATCCAGATGCTTGATATAATGGTTACAGCTTTGCGGATCAGAGGGTTCGACTTCTATGATGCCCCGCCAGCCTTCAACAATGCCGACAACCTCGAAAGCAACCGAACGGCAGGCCGCTAATTTGGAATCCAGAGCGCTTTTGGTGACCCATTTAATCGCGCCGTTGAGACCGGGGCAATCTCCACCTCCCGTTAATACGGCTATTTTCATTTTCATCATTTTACTCTCCGTCCTATAGAAATTTGATAAAGATGTTAATAAGGTTGCGGGAAACTTTCTGACAAAACCACGATAATTCCTTTATAAGAAAAACTTTACGTTATGTCAATGACATAAGCCTCGACAAACGTTCAGATTTTATTTCAATTAATTTTCGTCAAGCTTGAAATATTACCTAAAAGAATATATATTTAATAAAAACATAAAGGCGGAATTTCTCGTGACGGAAAAAGAAACTGGGAAATGGCTGAAAATCGAAGTATCCGCGCCCGCGGCGCTTGTGGATGCACTGGGAAATTTTCTGACCGAATCGGGAGCGCAAGGCGTCTTTCAGGAATCGCTGGCGCCTGCGAACACCCTGGAAGATTTTCCGGAACCGGTGATTGATGAAAAGCTTCAAGCCTATTTTCCTGATGATAACCGCAGCGCAAAAAGACTTGCCGCCCTTCAAAAATACATCGACAGTCTGGTCGAGATATTCCCCGATACCGATAAACCTTCTTTCACGACGGAAATCATTTGCGATCCTGACTGGGGAGAGCAGTGGAAAAAATATTTCAAGCCGATTCGGGTCAGCGACAACATTATCATCAAACCAACCTGGGAAAGATACACGCCGGCCAGCCGGGATATTGTGATTGAAATCGACCCCGGAATGGCCTTCGGCACCGGCCAGCATGCCTCCACCAGAATGTGCATTGAAGCGGTTGAAGATATTATCATGCAGGACCGCTCGATTAAAGATTGGAAGGTTCTGGACGCGGGCTGCGGCACCGGAATCTTAGGTATCACCGCCGCCAAAATGGGCGCCCAGGATGTGGTCTGTCTGGATATCGATAAAAAAGCCGCCGAAATCGCCAGAGAAAACGCGGCCATCAACAATGTGGATACTTCGGTGCGTGTTCTGAATAAAAACGCGGTTTCTTTTGAAAATCCCCGCAATTTAATCATCGCGAATCTGACCGCGAATCTGCTCTTAACCCTTCGCGATCACCTGATCGAATTGCTTTTACCCGAAGGCTATATGGTCATTTCCGGCATCATTGAACAGGACGCGAAAAACATCAAAAAAGAATTCTCCGCCCCGCCCTTGAAGCTTCACAAAACGCTTAGGGAGAAGGAATGGTTCTGCTACGTGCTCAGGAAAAAATCTTCGCGTAAAAAGTGATGATGCGCCCTCCGCAATATTGATTTGAAGGAAAAGAATTTGACCATTCCCAGAATATACAGTCCCGGCTCTCTGGAAAACAAAAATACCTGCACACTGGCCGATGACAATTTAAGGTATTTAAAAAATGTTCTGCGCCTGAAACCGGCCGATAAAATTTATGTCTTCGACGGCTTCGGCAGGGAGTTTGAAGCAACCATAAAAAATTTTTCTGCGACATCCGTGTTGTTGGAACTGGGCGAGGCGCTGCCTCCGGCTCGCCGGGAAATTAATATCACGCTGGCGCAGGCCATCCCGAAGGCGGGCAAAATGGATGTTATTGTCAAATCGTCGTCAGAACTCGGCGTGGATAGCATCATCCCCTTTGAAGCGGCGCGGTCGGTCGGACACATTGTGCAGGAAAAAAGTTCAGCAAAAGTTGCCCGCTGGCAAAAGATTGCCCTGGAAGCGGCGCGCAGTTCGCACAGCGCTTACATCACCCGGGTCGAACGGGTTTTAACTTTTGATAACATGATTTCTTCAGCCCCGGAAAAATCTCTTAAGCTCATTTTCTGGGAGGAGGAATCGCAAAAAACAATCCGGGATGTTTTGACGGACGGAGGGCATCGGACCCTCAAAGAGTTCTTTATTATGGTCGGACCGGAAGGCGGCTTCTCCAGAGACGAGGTTGAAAAAACCAAAGCGGCAGGATTTACATCCGTGAGCCTGGGAAGGCATATTTTAAAAGTTGAAACTGCGGCGGCGGCCATCATCACCATCATTCAGTACGAACGGGGCATTTTCAGCAAAAAAACACAGGAGGGGAAACCATGACGTTTTATAAATATGCCGGCTTCTGGCGGCGCTTGGTGGCGTTTACGATCGACGGCGCGCTTGTTCTTTTTATTTTCATGATTTTCTTCATCATTGCTTCAATGGCATTTTTCTCCGGCGCTATTTCCGCCGACAACAAAAATCTGTTTGCAGATTTTACGGATCCCGCTTCCTTATCACCGGTCATGATTTCAGTCTGGATGTTGTATATTTTTATCAACCTGACTTACTTTACATACTTTCACGGCACTTCCGGACGGACGCCCGGCAAAATGATTTTGGGACTGCAGGTCGTCACCGATCAGGGACAGCCTCTCACGTTCGGCATCGCTTTTTTAAGATCGGTGGGTTATTTCATCTCCAACATACTTTATCTTGGTTTTCTCTGGGTGGCCTTTGACAGGAGAAAACAGGGCTGGCACGACAAAATTGCCGGCACCGTGGTGATTGTCAAGGAAAAGGGTGAGCAGACAGCGGGAATTTCAATTCCCGGGAGTTCCCCTCCCCTATCGGAATCAACAACGGTAAAACCCCCTGAAAATAATGATAATTAGCCCGCTCAAGTGCCCGGACGCGGGGAAAAAATACCTTGACAAAAGGAATCTTATTCTATAGACGGTTGCAAGATTTTTTAGGATTGATTAAATCCGGAGGGCCGGTAGCTCAGTCGGTAGAGCATCGGACTGAAAATCCGAGTGTCGGCAGTTCAATTCTGCCCTGGCCCACCATTCATTTCAAGGGGTTGCAAGTCTTAACGGCGCTTGCAGCCCCT
>JASEHT010000006.1 GCA_030018675.1 Smithella sp. | reverse complement strand
TTTTGTGATTTCTTTTTTGGGAAACGCCTTGATCGACTCATCATTGAACATAGCCGTCAGGGTTTTCAAACGATCGATGCTTTTTTTAATGGTAATGAAATTCGTAAGCATCCCACCCAGCCAACGTTGATTGATATACGGCATGCCGCAGCGTAGAGCTTCTTCCTTGATGGCTTCCTGTGATTGTTTTTTTGTTCCCACAAAAAGAATTTCTTTACCTTCACTGACGGTATCAATAACAAAGTTATACGCCGTCTGGAAAAGACCGACCGTTTGCTGCAAGTCGATGATATAAATGTTGTTTCTGGCTCCAAAGATGTATGGTTTCATCTTGGGATTCCATTTGTTTGTCTGATGCCCGAAATGGACACCCGCCTCCAGTAAAAGTTTCATTGAAATTGCTGACATATCTATCTCCTTTTTTTGTTTTTTCCTCCATCCCCTTCAACTTGAGCGGCAAACTTGAAATTCAAGCAACATACCGTCAATCCAAGGATGTGTGAAATTTATCTCGCGGCACTTAACATAAACAACTTAAACAATCAAGTTTAATTGACTTTTTCATTTATTATTTCTTCAGATATTATCGGCTTCACGTTGAATACTCAGCGTTGATTTTCACGTAATCATAGGAAAGATCGGAGGTATAAACGTAATAGGATTTATCACCAGATGCCAGGTCAACTTCAATATCGATTCGATCTTTCTTAAATGCGTCTCTCAATTTATTGTGATTAAAATCGGCGGGCGAATTCTGTGAAAACACCAATATATCCGAGATGTTCAGGCTGACTTTTTCCCGATCCATGTTTACACCGGACGCGCCGAGCGCCGCCAGCACCCTGCCCCAATTCGGATCTTCTCCGAAAAATGCCGTTTTCACCAGATTGGAATTGGCTACGGCATAAGCTGCGCTTCTCGCTTCCGACTTCGATTTGGCTCCCTTGACCATGATGGAAATGAATTTCGTTGCGCCTTCTCCGTCCCTGACAACCGCCTGGCAAAGCTCCATTAAAACTTCCGTCAGCATGTCGCGAAAACGCTGCAGACGAGCCTGAACCTTTTCCAGCGGATTATTACCGGCCAAACCGTTGGCCATAATAATCGCCATATCGTTGGTACTCATACAACCGTCAACGCTGATGGAATTGAATGTGGAATTGATGACCTGATGAAAAACCGTATTGAGGGCTCTGGAATCGATTAAAGCATCGGTCATAACATAGGTGAGAAGCGTGGCCATATTCGGCTCAATCATACCCGCTCCCTTCGCTATGCCGCAAATAGTGATATCTTTAGCTCCCACCACGCCTCTTCTGACGGCAATTTTGGGATATTTATCCGTCGTCATCATAGCCGTTTCAGCGTCTTCTATACCTGTTTCATTCAATCCGTTCACCAGTTTGCCGATGCCATTTTCTATTTTTTTCACCGGCAGCCTCTTCCCGATAACACCCGTGGATCCCAACAAAACAAGCTCTTCTCGTATCTTCAATTGTTTCGATAGGGCGTCGGAAATAATCAAGGCGTCGCGATAACCTTCCTTGCCGGTAGCAGCATTGGCGCAACCGCTGTTGGTGATGATCGCCTGAGCCATTCCCTTTTTAACGCGTTCCTCGTTGATCAGAAGCGGCGCGGCCTTGAAGGTATTCTTCGTAAATACCGCCGCGACTTGCGCAGGGATAGTGGAATAAATCAATCCCAGATCCTTCTGCTCTTGCTTTTTAATTCCAACGGAAATACCGTTGGCCATAAAACCGGGTACACTAATTTTTATTTTATTTTTAATCATAAAATTAGTTCCTCTTTTTATAACTTATGCTCCACAACATTTCTTATATTTCTTGCCGCTTCCGCAGGGACAGGGATCATTGCGTCCTGTCTTGTCGCCTTCATGTTTAATCGTTTTGGACGCCGGAGTATCCTCTCCCCTACTCATAACATAATCCTGTTTTTGTTTTTGTCTGATCGCCTCGACTTCTTCCTCCCGTTGAATTCTGATCAGACACAGTTTTTCCAGAACATCCATCTTGATGCGGGAAATCATTTCCATGAACATCTCATAACCTTCGCGCTGATATTCGCGCACGGGATCTTTTTGGGCGTAACCGCGTAAACCGATTCCCTCCCTCAAATGATCCATGGCAAGCAGATGTTCTTTCCACTGAGTGTCAATGGCCTGAAGCATGATCACTTTCATCAGATAACCCATGAGTTCTATGCCGAAGTCTTGTTCTTTAGCGCGCAGGAGCTTATGAACGTCCTGAATAATAAACTCCCGGAAAGATAACTGATCATTGCCGACCGTATCGGAATTAACCAGATCAAATTTTATATTAAACTGTTTAAGTAGGACGTCTTCCAGTCCTTTAAGATTATAATCTTCTTTCCGGCCTTTTTCATCAATAAATTCCGCTAAAAGTCCGCCAACTATTTCTTCAACCATTTCTTCAATGTCAGACCATAAGTTATCACCACGCAATACTTTTTTGCGCTGCTCATAGATAACTTTTCTCTGCCTGTTCATGACATCGTCATAATCGAGAAGATGTTTCCTGATATCGAAGTTCTGTCCTTCAACTCTTTTCTGAGCATTTTCGATGGCCCGTGATATGTACTTATGTTCTATGGGCTGATCTTCCTCGATGCCGATTTTATCCATAATGTTTGAAATTCTTTCCGCTCCGAAAATACGTAGCAGATCGTCCTCCAGGGAAAGATAAAATCGGGACGAACCCTTGTCGCCCTGCCGACCGGATCTTCCGCGCAACTGATTGTCAATGCGGCGGCTTTCATGCCGTTCTGTGCCCAGAATATGAAGGCCTCCCACTTCCGCCACGCCTTCTCCGAGTTTAATATCCGTTCCGCGACCGGCCATATTGGTGGAAATCGTCACCATGCCGGGCTGACCCGCCTGCGCGACGATCTCCGCCTCTTTTTCGTGATTCTTCGCGTTTAAAACATGGTGCTTGACTCCGGAACGCGTCAGATATTGGCTCAAAAGCTCGGATTTCTCGATAGAAATCGTTCCGATCAACACCGGCCTTTTGGCAATATTCAATTCCTTGACCTCTCTGATGACAGCGTTGATTTTCTCCTTCTCGGTTTTATAGATTAAATCATCGTGGTCATCTCGAATCATGGGCATATTCGTGGGAACCACCAGAACATCCAGATTATAAATTTTCTTGAATTCCGGCGCTTCCGTGTCAGCGGTTCCTGTCATACCGGCTAATTTGTTGTACATTCTGAAGTAATTCTGAAACGTGATGGACGCCAGCGTCTGATTTTCGCGTTCGATCTTGACTTTTTCTTTGGCTTCCAGAGCCTGATGCAGACCGTCACTATACCGCCTGCCGGGCATGACCCTGCCGGTAAATTCGTCAACGATGACCACCTGTCCGTCTTTCAGAAGATAATCCACGTCTCTTCTGAATAATGTATGGGCGCGAAGCGCCTGATTGACGTGATGGAGAATCTCGATGTTCCGCGGCTCATAAAGATTCTGCACGTTCAATAGTTTTTCCACATGAGCCACACCTTCCTCCGTCAGAACAACGGTGCGGCTTTTTTCATCGATTGAGAAATCGGTCTCCTTTCTCAGGCGGGGAATGATCTGATTGATTTTGTAGTATTTGTCCGTCGATTCTTCCGAAGGACCGGAAATAATCAACGGCGTTCTGGCTTCATCGATCAGAATACTGTCCACTTCATCGACGATTGCGTAATTGAATTCGCGCTGGACATAATCATCAAGCGTGAATTTCATATTATCGCGGAGATAATCGAATCCGAATTCATTGTTGGTTCCATAGGTGATGTCGCAGTGGTAAGCGTCCCTCCGTTCATTATCATCCATACCGTGAATGACCTCGCCGACCGTCAGCCCCAGGAACTTGTAAACCGGCCCCATCCACTCGGCATCCCTTCTGGCCAGATAATCATTGACCGTAACGACATGACAACCTTTCCCTTCCAGGGCGTTAAGATACAGGGGCAAGGTAGCGGCCAGCGTCTTTCCCTCGCCGGTTTTCATTTCAGCGATCTTGCCCTCGTGTAAACAGATTCCTCCGATGATCTGGACGTCGAAGGGTCTCATCAACAACGTTCTTCGTGACGCTTCCCGCGCAACCGCAAAAGCTTCCGGTAAGATATCGTCCAGAGAAAATCCGTTTTTCAATCTTTCTCTGAAATAAGGGGTTTTGGCTTTTAATTCCTCATCGCTTAAAGCCATCACCGCCGGTTCCAAATTATTAATTTCATTCAGAAGAGGTGTCAGCCTTTTTAATTCGCGGTCATTCTTAGTTCCGAATATTTTCTTCAGTATGTGGTCCAGCATAGGTTTCCTACTTTAAAAAAAAGCCGGTAGCATAACCGGCATTCAAAATGGTTTTCTTCTTTAAAATAACTCCGCCACGAATCAATATATTATTTAAAATATCTTCGAGGATTAACGGCGATATTATTGACATAAACCGAATAATGGAGATGCGGGCCCGTGCTGCGGCCGCTGTCTCCGAGATAAGCTATGACTTCTCCTTTTTTAACTCTCGCTCCCTGTTTCACCGCTATTTTTGACAGATGAAGGAATGCCGTACTGAAACCGTGACCGTGTTCTATTCTCACATAATTGCCTTCCTGCGGATGATAACCGGTTCTGAACACAAGACCGTCCGCCGGCGCGATGATTTCTTTACCGTAGCGGGTCGATATATCGATCCCGTTATGAAATTCCTTGCCCGAACGGAACGGTGATTGTCTCTTGCCAAACTCGGAAGTCACCCAGCCTTTGACGGGCCATAAAGAAGGGGTTGCGGCAAGAATTGATTTCTGTTCCTGCAGGAAGGCCAACAACTCATGGAAACTTTTTTCTCTCTCAGTGGCCTCTTCATTGAGCTGCTGCAGATTATCACGCATTCCCCTGACGATCTGATCATGATCTTTTTCCAGCAGATCCTGAATTCTGTTCTCACTATCAGCCCCTCCCACCCCCAGGGGCAGTTTTTTACCACTGCTGGTTTCGTACGCCAATACTCTTATTTTTTTATCGAATTGCCTGAGATCTTCCATGCGATCAGAGAATTTATCGATTTTCATGCCCAAATCGCGCAACTGCTGCGACTGCTCGACCGTTTTAGTTCTCAGCCGGGCCAGTTCAGTTCTGTCTCTTTTAATACTGGCGTAATCATACACGACAAAAAGCGTCACCAGAACGACCGCAATAAAAGCGATAAGGATATTACGAATAATGACTTTAGGAACTGATATTTTTTTGACACCGCTTTTGCGGTTGGGAATAATCATCAATGTAAAAGAATTATCCGGCACTATATCTTTCCCTTGAAATTTATTATGACATTTTTCTGTAAAATCAATATCAGGATGTTTTAGCTACCATAAAAAAAGATTTAAAGTCAAGAATAACTTCAGACGCTGTTATTACTTGAATTATTTATATTTTTGTCGTATTGTCTCAACAAATCACAAAAGAAATGATCATTCTATGAAAATAAATAGACAATCGGAGATTCCACTTTTATTATCGATACTTGTAACTTTTTTTTCTTTGCAGGGATGTTTTTCTAAGCCTTGTAGCATAAATTTCAATGCCGGAGCCTGGTTGTCATCTCGTAGCGATCAACTCGGCGAATCAACCCAGATCCTTCTGGCCAAAAAGCATTATTCTCTTCACGCCACGAAAACCCGTTTATACGCGATGGAAAAGCGCGGAGATACCTGGCAGAAGGCGTTTGAGCCTTTCGAAGCAACCATCGGCAGTAACGGCTTTGCGCCTGCCGGCGAAAAAAGAGAAGGAGACGGCCGATCACCTTCCGGCATCTATCCTCTGAAAACGGCTTTCGGATATGACAAATCCGTCAATACGAAAATGCCCTATCGCCAGGCGCTTGAGGATGACCTCTGGATAGACGATCCTGATGCCGAGGATTACAACCGCTGGGTGAAAAAATCGGTGACCAGGGCGGCCTCCTATGAAAGGATGAAACGCGACGATCATCAATACAAATACGGCATTGTCATCGAATACAACACCGATCCCGTCATTAAGGGAAACGGCAGTGCCATTTTCCTGCATGTCTGGAAAGGCGAAGGAATGCCGACGGTCGGATGCGTAGCGGTTGCCGAAGAAAACATGCTAAAAATTCTGGAATGGCTGGACCCCGCGGCAGAACCGCTTATGATTATGGGCATCACGGGAATGACCCCCCGTGCAAGTCTGGGACCCTAATTCCGCCCCAAGGGGCGGGGTATCGCACCCTCCGCTAATGGCGGGATTGTTCGACTTACAAATTTCAATACACTGCTTTTTGCAATTTAAGTCTTACAATAAATTAAAAGGCAGGTTGTAAATGAAGGCAAAACGATTACTGATTGCGCTGATTCTGGCGGCCTGTTTTCTCCCTTTTTCACTATTCGCCGGAGACTGCGTGGAAAAGATGTCGGACAATTTCATTGATATTCAAGAAGTAATCCCCGACGTTGTTATGGATATTCGTTATTACGGTCATCATAACTTTTTAGGAGAACGGGTTGACGGTTACCTTGCCCCCAAATGCATTCTCACCAAAGAAGCGGCTTACGCGCTGCGCGGGGTTCAAAAAGATCTCGCGCCCTATTCCCTGACGCTGAAAATCTATGACTGCTACCGCCCGCAGCGCGCCGTGAATCATTTCGTCCGCTGGGCTAAGGAAATCGAAAACACCAAAACAATGCGCGAATTTTATCCGACGATTGACAAAAGAAACCTCTTTGGGGACGGCTACATAGACAGCAAATCCGGCCATAGCCGCGGCAGCACGGTTGACCTGACCATAGTTCCCCTGCCCATCCCCCAACAGCAGGAATATATTCCCGGACAGAAATTATCCGAATGTTATTTGCCCGCCGGACAGCGGTTCGGAGATAACAGTATCGACATGGGCACGGGTTTTGACTGTTTTCATCAACTCTCGCACACAGAAAACTCCGCCATCGGACATCAGCAGAAAATCAACCGGCTTCTGCTCAAATCACTCATGGAGAAGCACGGTTTTAGAAATTATGAAAAGGAGTGGTGGCACTACACCCTGAAAAACGAACCTTTCCCGAATACGTATTTTAATTTCCCGGTGGAGTAAATACCCATGAACGTAAAATCCTCCTTTTTAAAATCCTACGGTTTCTCGATTATTCTGATTATTTCAATCATCATCGGCGCGCTTCTGGGCATAGTTTTCAAGGAAGACGCGGCTATGTTCAAACCACTGGGAGATATTTTCCTCAACCTTCTTTTCACCGTGATTATCCCGCTGGTATTTTTCTCGGTATCATCGGCTGTTGCCGGTATGCAGAACATCCGGCGGCTGGGGAAAATCATGTCGGCGATGATTCTGGTCTTCGTCATCACCGGCGTTATCGCGTCAATCATCATGATAGCGGGCGTTATCCTTTACCCTCCGGCGACAGGCATTAACGTCAATCTCGGCAGCGGCGTGAACCCCGAACACATCAAGGCTTCCGAACAAATCGTCAAGGCTTTTACCGTATCCGACTTTGCCGATCTGTTTTCCAAAAAGAATATGCTCGCTCTGATTATCTTTTCCATGCTGGTCGGTCTGGCCACTTCCGCCTCCGGGGACAAAGGAAAAAGCTTTGCCGGTTTTCTTGAATCGGGCAGCAGCGTGATGATGAAGCTTATTTCCTTCATCATGTATTACGCGCCTGTCGGGCTGTGCGCTTATTTTGCCTATCTGGTCGGCGTGTTCGGGCCGCAATTGCTGGATTCTTACGCAAGGGCAATGATGGTTTACTACCCCATCGCTATCCTGTATTTCTTTATCGCCTTTACCATCTATACCTTTATCGCGGCTGGTACAACCGGCACCCGCAGATTCTGGCGCAATATCATTCCGCCTTCGCTGATCTCCCTGGCCACCGGCAGTTCCATGGCCACCATTCCCGCCAACCTGCAGGCCGCGGAAAACATCGGAACGCCGAAGGATATTCGGGAGGTCATTATTCCCGTCGGCGCGACCATGCACATGGAAGGCTCCTGCCTGGCCGCCGTTTTAAAAATCGCCTTTTTATTCGGCATATTCAATATGCCCTTTTCCGGAGCGGAAACAATTCTTACTGCTCTCGGCATTGCCCTTTTAACGGGTGTGGTAGTCAGCGGCATACCCGGCGGCGGAACCATCGGAGAACTGCTGATTATTTCTTTTTATGGCTTTCCCATTGAGTCATTACCGATCATCATGATGATCGGCACTCTGGTGGACGCGCCTGCCACCATGCTCAATGCTGTCGGCGACAATGTCTCCAGTATGCTCGTCGCCCGCATGCTGGGCGGAAAAGATTGGATGGGAAAAGTATGATGTATTTTTTTCTTCCCGTAAGCAACAAGTCTTGAACCGCAACGAAAACACAAGCCTGTAATCCGTAATAAATACAGCTCATATCGAGACAAATACAGGCATCGCTCTTGTATTAACGATGAGGAGTGCCTATATTATAAATACGAGATGCTGCGATGCCCGTATTGAGTCTATTCAACTGGAAGTTAACAAAAAAGAGGCAACAGAGTCTTTGTGGTGATTATCACCCGTAAAAGACGAAGAATTAAAATGATGGACTCCAGTTAAATGACGAGACGGCATATGCGGGTCTCGGTTTTTTTTATCAACCAAAGGAATCACAAATGGAAAAGGGAGCCGATTATCAAATCTCGTCATCTGTGAATGATGGGGTTCTTGAAATTGTATTGACAGGGGAAGTGACAAACGATGATTTTGAAACAATAAACAAAAAAACAATTGCCATCCAAAAGTCAATGGATGTAGATAATGAGTTATTAGATGTCCGAACGCTCAATGGACGCTTAGGAATTGTAGAAACATATAATTTTGCCAGAAATTTACATTCCGAAAGACCCAAAATTAATATTGCCTTTGTTGATATTGTCGATAATGTCTCTTATAATTCTATACACGAAGCTCCATTAATTAATGCTGGACTATCATTTAAATGTTTTACCGATATAGGTGCTGCAAGAGATTGGCTTAAGAGCAAGCAAGAAGGAATTCACACAGCCGCTTTGTAACAATTACTCTCTTTCAATCTGGAATCCTCAATTCGGACTACTGTCAAATTCTGTCGATTAGTAGATGTAACAGTTAATCAAGAGAATATTTGAGATAGTTATCCGTTAATATTTTGCCAAATATATTTATACACAAAAGATTCTTGACAATTACCCTTCTCAACTTCTATCGTTTTTCCCATGAAAGTGTGCCACAAATGTAAAAAGGAAATTGCGGAGGATTTTTTTGTCGGAAGGCAGGCGCAATGCCCTTCCTGCGGGTCGGATTTGCATTGCTGTCTGAACTGCTCTTTTTACGATGCAGGCGCTTACAACGACTGCCGGGAACCGCAGGCGGAGCGCGTCCTGGATAAAGCCCGTTCCAACTTCTGTGATTTTTTCAGATTTAATCATGCCGGATACTCTTCCGGTCCAACCGATCTAGATCCCAAAGACAAGTTGGAAGATCTCTTTAAGAAAAATTGAGAATTGTTTGATTGTGCATCAGCGCTTTGTCCCGTCGGGAATGAGGACATCAGCGCTCGTGTATGTCTTTTCTGATAATCTCTTCGGTATTATTTTCCTTTGAATTTTAATGTGAACTGATTTCGATCTGTTTCCGGTCGAAATAGTGCTTTACGGCCATGGTGCATAATATGCCGACGGCCGCCCCGGCAATGACATCGCTTAAATAGTGAGAAGCCAGGATGATTCTGCTTGAGCTGATCACCGCGGCGGAAATAAAGAGTGGTACGATCCATCTGGGAAAAAGGATGGTTAACGCGGTGGCCACCGTAAAAACAACCTGAGTGTGACCGGAGGGAAATGATGTCAATTCATGACCAACGCCAAAGAAATCAAAACCGTAATAGCCGTGCTGAAAGAAATTAACCGGGCGGTGACGTCCGGCAATCCATTTAAATATCGTTATCACTATGCCTGTGAAGCCAAGGGAAAGAAAGATAAAAAGAAAACGGGAGGCGTTCAGGCGGTTCTTATATATAAAGCGGAAAAACAAGAATAAGACGAAGCTGCCGACAATGTACCAGGTGGCTACGCCGAAACTTGTAATGATGTCGGCAATCCTTCTGACAAAGGGATCAAGATCACGGCAATATATCGCCAGCGGAATATCCCAGAGCAGATAAGAAGGAATCACTGTAATGAAGCAAATTAGAAAGACGAGCGCCGCTATCCACTGTTTTTTCACTTTATCAACCCCTGATAGTTTCTACACCAGACATATTCGACGGTATTCACTCTCGCCCCGCTGAGCAATATATCGATTTTGCCGGCAATGTCAGTTTTCTCGCAAAACACCCTCTTTTCTATGTCCAGTTGATGAAATTTTGAATTCAGGAAAAGCAGGTCGTATCCATGAGGCGTTCCTTTCTCCCAGACATCGAACTGATCCTGACGGTTGTCAATAACAAAGACTTCATTTTCATAAGGCAAATTATAGTACATTGCCCTGCTGCCCACCGTCCAGTTGCTTACCGCGATTGCGCGTGGCGCATCGGTTGAATCGTTTTTAATAATTTCATCGGCTTTGGCGACAATAGTCGAAAATCCGTAAATATCGCGGAAAGGCGATTTATAATCGGGAAATGTAAAAAATTTACCCGCCAGTTCTGCGTAAATAAACAGGGTGAGAAAAAGGCTGAAGCCGATGGAAAAATAAAGAAAGTTTTTTTTCCATCTTTCTTTTGTCTGCAAAAGAAGATAGGTGCCCACCGGAATAAAGAGCAGGTAAAAAATACTCGGCCAGTGCGGAAGCGTCCGTTCAAAAAAAGATGTCAGCAGAAAAAATGCCATGATCGTCGCACCGAATAAAACGGCCAGACGAAGATAAGAATCCGGGGAACGCAGCACCCTAAAAAATCCATACACGGCAATGATAAACAGGAAGGGACTGTAGGCGCCGAATTGGGCACCAAGCGATTCCACGAAATATTTAAGACTGGATGACAGGGCTCCGAATACGTGCCCACCCTGGTAACGAAAACTGATGAAATCATTCACGTAGTTCCAGTACAATACCGGTGTAATCATCACAAGAGCGAGAAACGCTGCCAGAAACATATAGGGCGAGAAAATAACGTCGAATCTTCTTCGCATCAGAAAAAACACAATAAGCGGAGGCACCAGCAAAATGGAAGTGTATTTGGCCAGTCCCATTAGGCCGAGTAAAAGACCCAGTAAAACAAAATCAAACGGCCTCTTTTCATGTTCTATTTTTTCTGCAATAAAAATCAGAAGGAATACAAACAGCAGTAAAAGAGAATCGGGCAGAAGCATTAAAGCCAGGGCATTGAGCATAAAAGAGCAGTTCAGCGCAAGAACCGATATCAGGGATAATTTTTCGGATCGCGTTATTTTCAGAACAAACAAATAAGCGCAATAGGAAACGGTGGCGAATATCAGGATGGCCGGCAGCCGGGCTAAAAATTCATTGGTACCGAAAATGTAATAGAACGGCGCGTGCACCCAGCCGACCAACGGCGGATGATCCAGATAACTCCAGTCTAGATATTTCGCGTATAAAACATAGTGGGCTTCATCAACACCCAAGCCAAAAAGCGGCGCTGCTAAAAGACGGATGATCGTAAAGAAACCGATCAAAAGAAATATTGGTTTATTGGATTTGAGCATTGATCTTCTCTAACTCGGGTTTGATAATATCAAAAACCTGCGCCGGTTTTATGACCTTCAGACAGACGTTGTCCGTACAGGCGGTTTTTCTGTGGTTGGCCGCGCTGACGCAGGGGGAACAGGCCATTCCCGCGTAAACCGGCGTTGTTCTGCCTAAAGAACCGTACAAAGCCGGTGTTTCCGGACCGAAGATGACATAGGTCGGCATGTCGGTAATAGAAGCAAAATGTGGCGGTCCGGAATCGTTGGTCACCATCATTTCCGAAACGCTGTACAAAATGGGTAACTGCGCAAAGGTTACTTTGCCCGCAAAATTGATGCATCTGTCGCTTTGCACATGATTTTTTAATATTTCGGCTTCATCCCTTTCGCGCGGATCGCCCGTAATCAAAATCAAAACTTCGGGACATTTCTCCAGAATCATCTTCATCAATGCGGCAAAATATTCCTGCGGCCATCGCCTCTGAATGAGAAGCTCGCTGGCATTGGGATTGACTAATATTATCCTGTTTCTTTCAGAACTGTAGTTTCCGCAACAGCCTCTAATAATGTCCAGGACGGTCTTCTTTTCAATGTCGGCATATTGAACTTTTGTTATTTCTATTTCCTCATCCCGGATGATGGCCTTGGAATAAGGGATTTCCTCATGTGGAGCAAGCAGCGCGTTGACAAGGGCGATGAAGTTTTTTGCGATATGAATATGTGGATTATAAGCGACTTTATGGGTCAAGAAATCCCCCCGGTAAAGGCCTTCATTAAAAAAGGCATGGAATCCAACTTTATAAGAAGCGCCGCTGAAACCGGTCAGCAATGCCGTGACACGAGAAAACAGTTCCAGATCAATGACGGTGTCAATCTTTCTTTTTCTGGTCCAGCAAAAGAACTTTATTCCGTCCAGAGCAAGTGAAAGAAAATTTTCCCCGTTCAACGTGTAGATATTTTTCTGAGGAACGGTGCCCAACAGATCAAGGCTGGGTTTGTTTTTCTTGAATATGGCAAAATGAAGATTCACGCCCGCCTCTTTCTGTAATTTTCTCATGGCCGGATCGACAAGAAGCGCGCTGCCCATTTCCGAAAGCTCAATAAAAAGAACGTTGCGGACTTTTGGCACTTTCTTTCCGCTCAAGAACTGGACAAGTTTCTGACACAGAGACCCCGCAAAACAAAGAGGCACGCCGACGAAATAATCAATATGGCGCATCGTGTCAACTTTCATGTCTTGATCCTTTTTAAACGGGCATTTGAAATTTTGCTGAATATAGGCAAAATGCTCTCAACTGTCAATAAATGAATGCTTTTCGGTCAAAATAGCTGCTGGATAATAATTAAGAGAGATTTGAAAAATTTATCATATGTTTCTCTTGAGAAAAGACACTGATACATGTTAGTTTTAAACAAAAAGTGAATTTAAAAATGAGCAAAATCATTGATCGTTATATTTTCAAAGAAATAGCGGTCCCTTTCATCATCATCTTGTTCGTGCTGACGTTTGTTCTGCTGATGGGCAAAATACTGCAGATCATGGACCTGATTGTCAATAAAGGTGTCAGCGTGATTTCCGTCATCAAGGTTATCCTCTTTCTGATGCCTGCTTTTATGATCTTCACCATTCCAATCGCGCTTCTGATATCCATACTGATTGGCGTGGGCAGGCTCTCTTCCGATAATGAAATAACAGCGCTGAAAACTTCCGGCATCAGTCTGTTGCGCATGTATTATCCGGTGGCCATTGCTTCTTTGATCACGTTTGTTTTTTCCATTATCATCAGCTACTTCATCGTGCCGCAAAGCAATGTTGCCACGAAGCGTCTTCTTTTCAATATCGTGCAGCAGAACGCCAACATCGGCATAAAAGAAAAAGTGTTTAACGATAATTTCAAGGGTTTTCTTATTTATGCGGATAAGATTCCCGACAATAAGAAGTACATGGAAGGCATCGTGATTTCCGATAAACGCATCATCGGGGAACAAAATACGATTCTCGCCCGGAAGGCTTTTCTCGTTTCGGATTTGCAATCAATGACGGTAAAACTCACGCTGGAAGACGGTTCTATTCACACAGTAAGTTCTGATCTGAAAAATTACAGAAAAATAGATTTTCAAATTTATGATATCAATCTTGATTTATCCGGCGCCTTGTCCGACTATGACGAATCCGCGAAATCCACCCAGGACATGACCATGAGGGAACTTCTGGATAAAATGAAAAAACCGAATCTGAAAGAGAACAGAATGAGAGAGTTGGCCATTGAAGCTCACAAGAGATTTTCAACACCGCTTGCCTGTATATTTTTCGGAATTATCGGTCTTCCCCTTGGAATGCGAAGCCATCGTTCGGTAAAGTCAAAAGGATTTGCCATCGGACTGGTGGTGGTTTCCATATATTATGTGCTGCGAACGGGGGGCGAAGCTTTTGCCGAAACAGGATATATGCCCGTTGCGATCGGTGTCTGGGGGCCCAATCTCCTGTATGCCGTATTCGGCGTTTTATTGTTTTACGTAACGAATAAAGAAATTTCGCTGCTGCAAAAGATTAACGTATATTTCTGGAACGGGAAGCGCAAAAATTAAGGATTTGCAAATTGAAACTTTTAGACCGATACATCATTAAAGAATTTTTACGATTTTTTGCCATAACATTTTTATCCTTCATCGTTCTGTTTCTCATTGTTGATTTTTTTGAAAGGATAAGAATGTTCATTGTTAATGACGCTACAATTGCGCAAATGTCTTCTTATTTTCTTTTCTCGATTCCAGCCATTATATCTTATATCTTGCCGCCTGCTTTGCTGCTGGCAACTTTAATGACTTTCGGTTCCCTCTCGAAATTCAATGAAATTACAGCCATGAAGTCAAACGGCATCAATATTTACAGAATAACCTTGCCCATTCTGATTTTTTCTTCGGTCCTCGCAATAGCTTATTTCTATTTCAACGAATTCATTACACCGGCTTCCATTCAAAAAACAACGCATATCGTTAAAATTGAAGTTCAAAAGAGAACAACGCTGGGGTTTTTCAAGCAGGATGAAATCTGGTATCGCGGCGACAATGCCATTTATAATTTCAAAATGTTCGACACCAATAAAAACATTTTAAGAGGCGTCACGATAAATTACTTAAACCCTGATTTTAAGATGATGAGCCGTGTGGATGCGGAAAGCGCCGAATGGAAAAATGATCGGTGGCACTTCCATAATCTCATGATCGCCCGTTTCGACGAACAGGACAATCCTGTCCTGGAGTGGTCGAAAGAAAAAGTCATTGCCATTCCCGAAAAACCGGATGATTTCAAGGTCATGCAAAAAGACGTGGAAAAGATGGGGTATTTTGATCTCAAAAAATACGTCAGAAAAATTCAGTCCGAAGGATACGACGCTACCAAATACATTGTGGATTTACATGGGAAAATCGCATTTCCTTTTGTGACGCTGATCATGGTTTTCATCGCCGTGCCCTTCTCGCTTCGATCGGAACGAAGCGGAGGCGTCATGCAAAGCGTGGGAATAGGTATTTTTCTGGGATTCTCCTATTGGATCGTGCATGCTTTCAGCATGTCTCTTGGAAGATCGGAATTGCTGCCGGCTTTTCTCGCCGCCTGGATGGCCAATATCCTATTCAGCATTGCCGCGGCTTATCTTTTCTACAAAGTCAACACTTAAAAACTATCACAGCGGCCGTGCCGTAAAGTCCCGGATTAATATCTGTAATGATCCGGCTTGAACGGTCCATTGACGGATATTCCCAGATACTCCGATTGCTTCTTGTTGATTTTTGTCAACCGGACATTCAATCTTCTCAGATGAAGACGGGCAACTTCTTCATCGAGAACTTTGGGGAGCGTGTAAACGCCTACCTTATGCTTTTTCGTGGCCAATTCAATCTGCGCCAGACATTGATTGGAAAAGCTATTGCTCATGACAAAACTGGGATGGCCCGTGGCGCAACCCAGATTAACAAGACGGCCTTCCGCCAGGACAATGATGGATCGGCCGGATTTCAGTTTCCATTTATCAACCTGCGGCTTTATATTTTCTTTCCGGCAGATTTTGCTGGTTTCCAGATAGTGCATATCGATTTCACTGTCAAAATGTCCGATATTGCAGACGATGGCTTCGTCCTTCATCATTTCCATGTGCCGTCCGGTGATGACGTCGCAGCAACCCGTCGCGGTGACAAAAATATCACCGTCAGACACAACGTCTTCCAGGGTCTTGACTTCATAGCCTTCCATGGCGGCCTGAAGAGCGCAGATCGGATCAATTTCGGTGACAATCACGCGGGCGCCGAATCCCCTCATCGACTGGGCGCAGCCTTTTCCGACATCTCCGTAACCGCAAATCACGGCAACCTTCCCGGAAATCATGATGTCGGTCGCCCTTTTAATGCCGTCGGCAAGCGACTCGCGGCAACCGTAAAGATTATCGAATTTTGATTTTGTGACCGAATCGTTCACATTAATGGCCGGGAAAAGAAGTTCTCTTGAGGTCTGCATCTGATAAAGCCGGTGAACACCGGTGGTCGTCTCCTCTGAAACCCCTTTAATTTTCGAGGCTATTTTCTGCCATCTTTGGGGATCGAGTCGGAAACGATGCTCCAGTCGATCCATAATGATTTTAAACTCTTTATTGTCGATCTTTTGCTTGAGCAATTTCGGATTATTTTCAATCTTTACGCCCTGATGGATGAACAATGTCGCATCTCCGCCGTCATCGACAATCAGATCCGGACCCGAACCATCCGGCCAGATTAAAGCCTGTTCGGTACACCACCAGTATTCTTCCAGGGACTCTCCCTTCCATGCGAAAACGGCGGCCGAACCGTTCTTCGCAATCGCCGCCGCTGCGTGATCCTGGGTGGAAAATATATTGCAGGAAGCCCAGCGGATATCTGCGCCCAAGGTTTTGAGCGTCTCGATGAGCATGGCTGTTTGAATTGTCATGTGCAAACTGCCCATAATCTTCAATCCCTTTAGCGGCTTTTGCCTTCCGTATTTTTTGCGAACGGCCATAAGACCGGGCATCTCATTTTCGGCCAGTTTGATCTCTTTCCGCCCCCATACAGCGAGAGAAATATCAGCAACTTTATATTTCAAACCAGGATTGATTTCTAAAAAAGCCATTTACCCTCCAGATAATTTCATGATTTTATAAATGACACACGGATTGTGACTAACACATTCATTCAAATGAGTCTAATATTTTTAGTTGATCCGAAAAAAGGTTCCCGAAGAAATGAACACCGAGAAAATCTCTCTTCCGAAAATACGTAGGCGTTTGGTCGATTAATGAATTTTCTTTATCTTGTTTTTGGAATCCACGAACACACATTTCGGTTTCCATTTGACAGCGTCTTGATCTTCGACCGACACATAACTGGCGATGATGATTAAATCACCTTTGGCGACTTTGCGTGCGGCCGCGCCGTTCAGACAAATCGTGCCGGAATTTCTCTTTCCCTTGATGACGTAAGTCGTAAATCTTTCCCCATTATTGATGTCATAAATCGCGACCTGTTCATAAGGAAGCAATTTAGCCTCTTCCATAAGCTTTTCATCGATGGAAATACTGCCTTCATAGTGCAAATCGGCGTCCGTCACCGTTGCCCGATGAATTTTTGATTTTAACATGAATCTCTGCATAAAATTTCTCTCCTTATATGGGGATAAAGATTATTTTTCCAGCTTTTCGCCAAAAACATGATTATCAATAAGTCGGGTGTTTCCGACCTTGACAGCCAGCGCCATCACGGTCTTATCGTTCACGCTCGCGATATCCTTTAGTGTTTCCGCATCGCATATTTTTATATAATCAATCGCTGTGAATGGAGCCTTTGCAATCAGTTTTTCGGCTTTCGTGATGATTGACGCTGATTTTTTCTCGCCCGCCGAATACATTTTTTGCGCCACTTTCAGGGCTTTAAATAACGACAGCGCCGATTGTCTTTCATCGCCGGACAGATATTTATTGCGCGAACTCATCGCCAGACCGTCTTTTTCTCGAACCGTCGGATAACCGATGATTTCCAAATCCATGTTCAGATCATCAACCATTCGTTTGATGGAAATAAATTGCTGAAAATCTTTTTTCCCGAAAACGGCGAAATGAGGCTTCACAATATTAAACAACTTGTTACAAACAGTCGTTACGCCCCGAAAATGGCCGGGCCGCGATAATCCGCAAAGATTCCGTGTGACTTTTTCCACATCCACGTAAGTCTGATAATGCGCCGGATACATTTCCCGGTCAGACGGATAAAAGATGCAATCAACATTTACATTTCCCGCCATTTTTAAATCACGATCAAAATCACGGGGGTATTTGGATAAATCTTCTTTGGGACCGAATTGGGTAGGATTTACATAAATGCTTACAACAACGGTGTCGGCAACTTTTCTCGCTTCTTTCATGAGAGACAAATGGCCTTCATGAAAGAAGCCCATGGTTGGAACAAAGCCTATCTTACCTCCCCGCTTTCTGATGCTTTCGGAGTAAGATTGCATTTTTCTTACAGATTTAATGACATTCATGTAAAAAAGCCTTTCGTTTTAAGACGAAAGGCTTTACACATTCATGATTTTTCCTTTCGTCTCAGTCCTTTCGGATCCAAGCGAGGGCTACTTTTTATCAAAATATTATTCAATTTGTCAAGTAAATTAAATTTTCCATACCCGCCACGGATACAGCAGCATGAATCATTATCTCACGATAAGAATTTGCCCCGGGAGTATTTTTTCTTCAATGGTTATGCTATTTAACTTGAGAAGTTTATCCACATTCGTATTATTCTTTCTCGCGATAATATGAAGGGTATCATTTTTTGTAACAATATATTTGTCCGTTCCCAATTGATCTATGTCGGACGTCGACAGCATCTGTTTGTCGATTTTTGACTTCGGAGCTGCCGGGGAGGAGGATTTCTTCCGTGAAGAACCTGAAGAGGCGTACGTGTCTTTCTGAGGAATTTTCAAGGTCTGGCCAACATGAATTTTTTCTGTTTTTAAGTTATTCAATGCTTTTAACTGACTCAAGGATACAGAATAATTTCTGGAGATCTTCAACAGGGTATCTCCTTTCTGAACCTTGTAACGTCCGGAAGACGAAACCTGCTTCCGGTCATTTTGTTGAGCAGACGGACGGCTGCTTGCATATTGCGCTTTTTGGGTTGTCGGTATTCTCAGGACCTGTCCTCTATAAATTCTGTTTTTAGATTTTAATTTGTTATGGGAAACGATCGCCGACGCCGTCACTTTGTATTTTCTCGCAATGGAATAAAGCGTCTCACCGTCTCTCACTCTATGCGTCACTATCGTCGAACGGACAACCTCAACCCGCGGCCTTTCACTTTGGGGAATATCGTCATAAACTAAATTAAATTTATCACAAGATTCCTCTGGAACTTTCAAAAAGTATTCACGATCGGGAGTCATCTTATTCCTGAGTTCGGGATTCAGCAGACTTAACGCCTCTTCCGACACATCAATCCTTTCCGCAATATCCTTGAGCGACATGATCTTATTGACCTTGACTGTACTAAAGGCTATCGGTTGTTCTGTATAACTCAAATCAAAACCGTATTTTTTCGGATTATTAACGATGTGAAGGGTGGCTAAAAACCGCGGTACATAACGCGCTGTTTCGTTGGGCAGTTGCCTGTACAAATCCCAGAAACTGTCAAAATAATTGATATGCTGCCGCGATATGACCCTCAGAACTCTGCCCTCCCCGCAGTTGTACGCTGCCAAAACCGTCAGCCAATCGCCGAACATTTTATGTAATTCCTTTAAATAGGCAATGGCAGCATGGGTCGATTTCAGGACGTCCATGCGTTCATCAATCCATTCATCGCGATTGAGGCCGAATTTATAGCCGGTGGATGGAATAAACTGCCATAATCCAAGCGCACGAGCCCTGGAATAGGCGTTGACTTTAAACAAGCTTTCCACGAGAGGAAGCCAGAAAAACTCTTCAGGGATACCCGCTTTCTTTATTTCTCTCATGATGATGTCATGATACATTCCGGAACGCTGATATGCTGCGATGAAACTGTTGCGTTCAACGCCCTGAAACGATCTGATTTCTTTCTGAACGTAATCATTCATCACCATCGGTATTTCGCTGCTTTTTCCGTTGACCACTGCCTGTTTGGAAGAATACACAGCGAGAATGCGCCTTGAAATTAAAAACCTTAAATCATCCTTTTCCTGAGCCACAATGGAATCTTCATTCGAGTCGAGGATCAATGCATAGGCGTCATCCAGCAGACTCAATGTCTCGTCAACATTCCCCTTTTCCCACAGCTTATCGGCCTGTTCCATCAGTTCCAGAGCTTTTTCCATGATCTCTTGCTTTTCTTCTCTTGTCTGCGTATCCAGCAAAAAATCATCATCGGTTTCAATGTCCATCGCATCTGTTTCTGCGCCAACTTCCGTTACTATACGGGGTTCATTTTTGACGGAGGGATTCGAAACTTGAGCGACATAAGAAATATTTCTTTTTCTTTCGGCTACGTTTTGGGCGCAACCGAAAAGAGGAATCGCGAATACGAATGTAACTAAAATCACACTAGCAATAAAATTGCTTTTACATCTGATCATTGAAACAACTCCTTTTTTTGTCATAGTCTCACTAGCGGTAATTTAAAAATTTTATGCTATATAGCATAAAATTTCTTTTTCCCATAATGAAATGCTGATCTAATTCAAAATCAAATTTCTCACTTTCGTGATTTGTTGCTATTTTGATCTTCATTTCGGCGGTGAATAATTCGTCGCATTCATCAAATACGACTGAATGAACTCGTCGATATCGCCGTCAAGCACTTTAGCCGCATTCCCATTTTCGAGATTTGTCCGGTGATCTTTTACCATTTTATAGGGATGTAAGACATAAGAACGAATTTGACTGCCCCAGGCAATGTCTTTTTTCAGTTTGTTTTCTTCATCAATCTTTTGATTTTTTAATTGCAGTTCCCGTTCGTAGAGTCTCGATTTCAGAAATTTCATCGCCATGGCTTTGTTCTGATGCTGGGAACGTTCATTCTGACACTGGACGACAATACCGCTGGGGAGATGCGTAATTCTGACGGCCGAATCTGTTTTGTTCACATGCTGCCCGCCCTTGCCCCCGGCTCGATAGGTGTCAATCCGTAAATCATCCTCGTTAATTTCCACGGTTATTTCATCATCAACCTCCGGATAAACGAAAACAGAAGCAAAAGACGTATGACGGCGGCCGCCTGCATCGAAAGGAGAAATACGCACCAGTCTGTGTATCCCGATTTCAGCCTTGGCATAACCGTAGGCATATTCACCTTCCAGCGTGAAAGAGACGCTTTTTACGCCCGCTTCATCTCCGGGAAGAAAATCGATAATTTTTGTAATAAATTTTTTCTTTTCCGCCCAGCGAAGGTACATCCTCAAGAGCATTTCCGTCCAGTCCTGGGCTTCCGTTCCACCGGCACCGGCATGAATGGAAACAATAGCATTCATGGCATCCTGTTCGCCGTTCAGCATCATCTTCAGTTCTTCCTGAACGACGTCAGCATTCAGTTGCAGCAACTCAGCGTCGATATCCTTCATGACCTGCTCGTCTTTCTCTTGAACGGCAATGTCTGTCAGGTTGTGAAGATCGTTAATCGATTTGTTGAATTCATTCCATCTGTCGAGCTTTTCCGACAGTTTCGTTTTTTTCTGTAAAACATCCCGTGCCTTGTCCTGATCATTCCAAAAATCTTTTTTCAGGGACAATTCTTCCAGATCTTTGATTTTCATGCCCAATTCGGCAACGTCAAAGACATTCCCCTATGAAAGTTATTCTCTTTTTCAAATCACTGATAGTTTCCCGCATATTTTCTATCGCCATAAAACCCTCCCCTTCAAACTGACAACAAATAATAATATGATCATCAGATAAGAAATTGCCACCAAAATGTCACCGGATCTGCTGTAGATCGTCGGCACGTTAACAAATCTTACATTCCCCTTTAAAGCATCCTGCTGAAAAATGCTTGTCCGGGCTATTATCCGGCCCATGGGATCCACAATCCCGGAAATGCCTGTGTTAGCTGCCCTCACCAGATAAAGTCTTGTTTCCACGGCCCTGAAAACCGTCATCGAAAAATGCTGGAAAGGAGCCGAGGTGTCTCCGAACCAAGCATCATTGGTAATATTTACCAGCAATTCGGCCGAATGATTTTTAGACTCCCTTGCTGCGTTCCAAAGAATTCCCTCATAACAAATCAAAACACCGATTTTCTTGTCATTCATGGTCAACGGATAGAAACCTTTTCCCGAGCTGAAATCACCGATGCTCGACGTAAACCCCTCCACGAAAGGCAACAGCTTCCGCAGCGGGACATATTCCCCATAGGGAACCAGATGAACCTTATCATATCTGTCCATGACGTCACCCGAAGGCGACACAAGATAAGCGCTGTTGAAATATTCATTGCCGGAATTCCGCTTGGTGTAGCTTACGGAACCGGTGATCAGCCAGCTTTGCGTGTTCGCCGCCAGATCCGTAATTTTGTCATGCATACTGCTTTTTTCTTCAAACTTGAATGGGACGGCTGTTTCAGGCCAGACAATCAGACTGTTCGGTGACGGAATATTATTCAAAGAAAGCCGCTCATAAATGTTCAATGTCTCCATTTGAAAATTTTTGTCCCATTTAATCGACTGGTCAATGTTTCCCTGGATCAGAGAAACCTCAAGAGCCGGCGATTGCTCCACTGCCTTGTTCACCTGATCAACCCTGCAAAAACCGTAAAGATAGACACCGGCTAAAACAAAAAAAACAACGACCGCGGCAATGTTCGTTCTCTTCGTTTTTTGGGTGATCATATCAAACAAAGCGGCGTTCACCAAAATAATCAGGAACGATATGCCGAAGACGCCTGCGACATCCGCAAACTGTATGAGATAGATGTTCGCGTATTGAGAGTAGCCCAGATTGGCCCAAGGGAAGCCTGTGAGAATATATGATTTGCCATATTCAAAACAAATCCATAAAAAAGGCGCGACAAGACAGACGGGCATTTTCCCCCGAAAATATACAATGCCAGCGGCAAATAAAGAAACGTAAAGACTTAAATACGCGGCAAGAATCAACATCAAAAGAATCCCGACATATAATGGAAGGTAACCGTAATTCACAATCACATAGGCGATCCAGTAAATGATTCCGATATAACCGACGATGCCCGTCACAAAACCCAATAAAAATCCCTGCAAAACCGTAGCGGCGTTTCTTAAAGCGAAGAAAAGTGGAATCAATGCCACCCAGGCGAATAGTCCGGAGCCGAACTTAGGAAATGATAAAAACAAAAGAAATCCGCTTAAACAAGCAAGAAAAATGTTTGGTGAGACCGAGAGTTTCGAAATATTGTTCTTTAAATTTGATAGAAAAGTCTGATTAGTTTTCATTTATATCATTTGCTTTGATTTTCTGTATCCTTACTTTTTTGATACTGCGCTCATCGGCATTTTCTATGACAATATCCATGCCTTCAATCCGATACTTTTCGCCGGTGAGAGGAATTCTTTTCGTCGAATCCAGAATTAATCCGCTTAGCGTTTCATATCTTCCTTTTTTCAGATCAATATTTAATTTCTCTTCAATTTTCTCAATTTCCATCCGTCCCTCAAAAATCAGAGATCCGTCAGGAGACTGAATGACGCCTTCACCGACGGCATTGACATCATGCTCATCATGGATTTCACCGACTATTTCCTCCAGCATATTCTCCAACGTGACGAGACCCGCCGTGCCGCCATATTCATCAATGACGATGGCCATATGCTTCTTGTTTCCCTTTAATTCATAAAACAACATATGAGTATTTTTGGTTTCCGGAATATAATAAGGCGTGCTTAAGCAGGACAATATATTTTCTTTGGTGATTGGTTTGGACCAGAATTTCAAAATATCTTTAACATTCAAGATGCCGATAATATTATCAATCGTGTCCCTGTAAACCGGAAGTCGGGTATGTCGTGACGCGATCACCTCACTGATAATTTCATCCACATCAGCCTCCGTGCTTACGGCTACGATCTCGGTCCGCGGAATCATGATTTCACGCACCAATGTATGGGTAAACTCCAGAATATTCTCTATCCTCTCCCGCGAGGAAGCATCCACAACTCCGTTTTTTTCCGCTCCCGCCAATACCGAATTGATTCTTTGTTTAATGAATTTCTTCTCGCGCCAGAAAAAGAAGCTATTCAGAACCTTGGATATATTCAAAAGCATTTCTCCCCGGGTTACAGGCCGCGCAAATATTCCGGCCGGATCAGGCTCATATCTTTCTGATGGATAACCGAACTGATCATTTTTAGAATTTTTTCTTTTTCACGCGGCAGACGGGCTTTCACCGACAAATAATTGGAGGCGTGATTGGATGTAAAATAACAATTCGTAAAACTGGATTTTTCTATCATTAAATACAGCTCCCTTATAAAGCCGAATTTATCAGGCAACACAAAACGACCGGCTTGATAATCTTCATACAATTCTGTTTCAGGCACCAACATCAGCGTGAGCGCTCCGACGTAGTCGGGATCAATATCGCCCAGAATCTTTGCCGTATCCAGCGCGTGCTCGATGCTTTCCTCAATACCGCCCAATCCCAAAAGAACGGTTACAGAGAGACCAATGCCAGCTTCCTTTACGCGTCTTCCGGCTTCAACCATCTGTTCATACGTGGCGCCTTTGTGAATTTTTTTCAGCAATTCCACATTCCCTGTTTCCACGCCCAGATAGATAATATCCAGGCCCAAAGCTTTTAATTCCTTAAGCTCATCAACACTTTTCCGCAATATGCTTTTGGCGTTGGCATATGACCCTATCCTCTCGATATCCGGAAGATTTCTATTGATAAGCTCAAAGATCTCTATCAGTCTGGGTTGAGGAATAATTAATGCGTCGCCGTCACATAGAAAAACTCTGCTGACATCGGAGAAGGAACGCGCCTCTTCAATGTCTTTTTTTATTTTTTCGAATGGTTTGATTTTAAATTTTTTTTGACGGTACGTACCGCAAAAGGTGCATTTATTATGTGAGCAACCGAGGGTGACCTGTAAAAGCAGGCTGTAAGCCTCGCTCGGCGGTCTGATGATGAGTCCTTCATAATCCATTTTGAAATTTAATCTCCTTGATGTTTTTTATATCAGAGCTCACGAGAAAAAAGCAAGCTCCAAGCCGATCACAGGCCGACAACCTCAACGCACGTAAGGTCGGCCTGGAACTGTCCACCCTCGAGAGCATAATGAAGCCTATAAATAAAAAGGGAGCTGATTTAAATCCAGCTCCCTTTGATTTTCTGGCGGGGCCGATGGGACTTGAACCCACGCCCTCCGGCGTGACAGGCCGGCGTTATAACCAACTTAACTACGACCCCAAAAAATCATTGTTATTACGTCTATGTTTATCAATTCAACATCAATGGTAGGCGGAACAGGGATCGAACCTGTGACATCCACGGTGTAAGCGTGGCGCTCTCCCGGCTGAGCTATCCGCCCGCAGCATTATAAAAACGCTTGGAGGCTTCTAGCAACATTGATATTCCTTGTCAAGCTTAAAAGCGATAAAAACTTTTTAATTCACGGCCTGGGAACTCATCGGCACATCCGATGCAATTGCCGGTCTTATTTCTTCTTCCTCCTGAACAAAGGCTATTTTCAACACCTCATCAATATGCTCGGCAAAAACAATTTTGAGCGCTTTTTGCACGTTCTGAGGAACCTCCGCCAGATCCCGCTGATTATCTTTCGGAATAATGACCGTTTTGATATTGCCACGGTGGGCGGCGAGAACCTTTTCCTTGATACCGCCGACAGGCAAAATTCTTCCCCTGAGAGTAATTTCACCGGTCATGGCCAGATCGGCGCGCACTTTCTTCTGCAACAGAACCGAAGCAATGGAGGTTGCCATAGCAACACCCGCGGAAGGACCGTCCTTGGGAATGGCTCCCTCGGGAACATGAACATGAATATCAAGTCTCTTATAGAAATTCTTGTTCAACCCGAATTGTTCAGCCCGAGCCCTGATATAACTCAGCGCGGCCTGCACCGACTCCTGCATCACATCGCCCAGCTTTCCCGTCATAATCATCTTGCCGTTGCCTTCCATGATGGAAGCTTCAATGGCCAGGATCTCTCCCCCCACTTCCGTCCAGGCGAGACCGACCGTCAGGCCGATTTTATTCTTTTCTTCAATTTCACCGTGATGATACTTCGGCACGCCCAGATATTTGGAAACGGATTTGGAACTGATAATGACTTTTTTCTTTTTCTCGTTATGCACGATCTCTTTGGCTACTTTCCTGCAAACCGACGCAATCTCCCGGTCGAGGTTACGCACACCGGCTTCTCTCGTGTACTGCCTGATGATTTTCAACAAGGCCCCGTTTGTAAATTCGATGTTTTCCTTGATCAGTCCGTTGGCCTCCATCTGTTTGGCAATCAGATATTTCTTGGCGATTTGCAGTTTCTCGGGTTCCGTGTATCCCGCTATCCTGATCACTTCCATTCTGTCCTGAAGCGGAGCCGGAATGGTCTGCAAAACATTGGCCGTCGTGATGAACATGATTTCGGACAGATCATAATCCAGATCAAGATAATTGTCGTTGAAAGCGAAGTTCTGCTCCGGATCAAGAACCTCGAGCAACGCGGCCGAGGGATCTCCACGGAAATCGGAGCTGAGTTTATCCACTTCATCCAGACAGAAGACCGGATTATTGGAGCCGGCTTTTTTCAACAATTGAATGATTTTACCGGGCATCGCACCGATGTAAGTCCGGCGATGTCCGCGAATTTCCGCTTCATCATGAACACCACCCAGAGAAATACGGATAAATTTCCGGTTGGTCGCCCTGGCGACCGATTTAGCGATCGATGTTTTTCCCACTCCGGGAGGACCGACCAGGCACAAAATGGACCCTTTGTTTTTCTTAACCAGTGATTGCACGGCCAGATATTCGATAATGCGTTCCTTAACGTTTTTTAATCCGAAATGATCGGCATCCAGAATCTCTTCGGATTCTTTCAACGTATATTTGTTTTCCGTTTTCTCCGTCCAGGGCATATCGAGGATCCAATCGATATAATTTCTCACCACCGTGGCTTCCGCCGACATGGGCGTCATCATCTGCAGCTTCTTGATTTCCTGCTTGACCTTCTTGACCGCTTCCTCGGACATTTTCTTCTGCTTCAGACGTTTTTCAAGGTCATTGATCTCGTTGCGGAAATCATCCTTTTCGCCCATTTCCTTCTGAATGGCTCGCATTTGCTCGTTCAGGTAGTAATCCTTCTGCGTCTTTTCCATTTGTTTCTTGACGCGGCGTTTGATCTTTTCCTCCACCTGCAAAATCTCGATTTCGGAAAGCATCAGGGAATAAATTGCTTCGAGTCTCTGACCGATATCGAATATTTCTATAATTTTCTGCTTATCTTCCAGCTTCACATTGAGATGCGTAATCACGACGTCGGCAAGTTTGGAGGCGTCCTCGATTGCAACGACCGTTCCCAGCATTTCAACATGTATTTTCTTGCTGAGTTTGAGATAAAGTTCGAAAGATTCTTTAATGCTCCTCATCAGCGCTTGCTTTTTAACGTTATTCTGATCGTCGATATCTTCTATCTCTTGCACTTTGACCATAAAGAAATCATTGTTTTCCAGATACTCTTTGATCACGCCGCGGGTTTTCCCCTCGACCAGCACTTTCACGGTGCCGTCTGGCAAGCGCAGCAACTGGATGATAGTTCCGATTGTTCCGATCTGATAGATGTCTTCCTTTCTGGGATCATCGTCCTTGGCATTTTTCTGGGCAACCATGAAAATGCTCTTCTCGTATTTCATCGCCGATTCCAGGGCGGAAATCGATTTTTCGCGACCGACAAACAACGGCACTATCATATGAGGAAACATCACAACATCCCTCAACGGAAGAAGAGGAATGATGGTCGTTTTATCCTGATTCAGGTCATAATTTTCATCAAACATATTTTCCCTTTATATATCCATTAAGCTGTTTCTGACTTGTTTTCGTAAATCAGAATGGGGTTTTCTTTCTTTAAAACGACCTCTTCGCTGATGACGCATTCCTTGATATTATTTTGCGAAGGAATATCATACATCACCTCCAGCATGGTGTTTTCTAAAATCGAGCGTAATCCGCGGGCGCCGGATTTTCTTTCCGTGGATAAGCTGGCAACGGCCTTTAAGGCGCCGTCTGTAAATTTGAGCACCACGTTTTCCAATGCGAACAGTTTCTTGTATTGTTTGATAATCGCGTCCTTCGGTTCGACCAGTATTTTGATCAAAGCGGCTTCATCGAGTTCATCGAGCGTGGCAATCACAGGCAGCCTTCCGATAAATTCGGGGATCAATCCGAACTTAAGCAAATCTTCCGACCTGACTTCGGTCAGCAATTCACCGACTCTTTTTTCCTTCTTGCTTTTTATCTCTGCGCCGAATCCCATGGCGTTGACACCCAGCCGCTTGGAAATGATATTTTCCAGATCATTGAAAGCGCCGCCGCAAATAAACAGGATGTTGGTTGTGTCAACCTGGATGAATTCCTGTTGAGGGTGCTTGCGGCCGCCTTTGGGCGGAATATTGGCCATGGTTCCTTCCATAATTTTCAGCAATGCCTGCTGAACGCCCTCGCCGGAAACATCGCGGGTAATGGAGGGATTTCCCGACTTCTTGGCGATTTTATCAATCTCGTCGATGTACACGATGCCTTTCGAGGCCCGGGCGACATCATAATCGGCGTTCTGCAGCAGACTCAGAATGATATTTTCCACATCTTCACCGACATAGCCCGCTTCGGTTAGCGTTGTGGCATCCGCAATCGTGAAAGGAACATTGAGAATTTTTGCCAGTGTCTTCGCCAGCAATGTTTTGCCTGACCCGGTGGGCCCGATCAGCAGCACGTTACTTTTTTGAATTTCAATGCCGTCCGATTCCACGCGGGAGAACAGTCTCTTATAATGATTATAAACCGCGACAGACAAAATTTTCTTAGTTTTTTCCTGACCGATTACGTATTGATCAAGAAATTTTTTAATTTCTTTCGGATAAGGCAATCCTTTTTGAGAATCGCTTTCCAGGTGCTTTTCATCTTCTTCATCTACAATATAGCGACAAAGTTCAATGCACTCGTCACAGATATAAGCGGTAGGACCTGCAACCAATTTGCGCACTTCACTCTGCATTTTGCCGCAAAAGGAACAAAAAAGCATTCCGTCATCCATTCTGTTGTTCTTGCCTTTTTTTATCACTTACTTCTCCTTATTCTTCTGGGTTGAAGCATCCGGTTTCCGCGCGATAATTTCATCGATTAAACCGTATTCCTTCGCCTGCTGGCTGGTCATAAAATAATCACGTTCAGTATCATTGACAATTTTATTCAGGGGTTGTCCGGTCAACTCGGCCAGTATTGCGTTCAATTCGTCTTTTAATCTTAGTATTTCTTTTGCTTGAATGTCAATATCCGTCGCCTGTCCCTGAAATCCTCCGAGAGGCTGATGAATCAGAATACGGGAATGAGGTAGAGAAAATCTCTTTTTCTTT
>JASEHT010000069.1 GCA_030018675.1 Smithella sp. | reverse complement strand
GATTTTTTCGTCGATGGGGTGAACCGGTTCCGGCGTCACCGGAGATTCAATAATTGTTTTAAGCCTGTCCAGCAATTTACGGGCTTCTTCAATTTTATATTTTTTAAGCTCCAGCTTCTGGCGGTCGTAATCGGCAAATATTTCCAGCATTGCGTCTGCGAGATGATTGATTTCCTGACGCGCTCCTGAATATGAAGAATTTTTCAATCGGGGCAGCAGATTTAGAAGAGATTTGCCCAAATCCTTTATATTGGAAAGATTCTTGAAGTTGTCCCGAGAGGCGAACGTCAGGGGTTGCTCAATTTTTTGCAGAATTTCTTTTAACGCATCCATCATAGCCACCGCATCATAAATCCGGCAAAACTGAATTATTTCTGATAAATCGGTGTCTTTTTGTTAACAAATATATTTTGTTTGCGCAAGGAATGATTGACTTAAAATTTGATTTACGTTACAAAACCCGCCGTAAATCCTTATTCAAATTTTTCTATTCAGGAGACCTATGACAGAGAATATTACCTATAAAGACGCAGGTGTGGATATTGACACCGCGACTGAATTTGTGGAGCGCATCAAGGCTTCGATCAAGACTACCGCCCGCAAGGAAGTTGTTTCCGGCATCGGCGGATTCGGCGGGCTTTTCCGTCTGAACTCGGTTGATTTGAAAAATCCCATGCTGGTATCGTCCACGGACGGCGTCGGCACCAAGCTGCGCATCGCTCAAATGCTGGATAAGCACGACACCATCGGCATCGACCTGGTAGCCATGTCGGTCAATGATGTCGTGGTACAGGGGGCCGAGCCTCTGTTTTTTCTCGATTATCTGGCGACCGGGAAAATCGAATTGGAAAAGAGCGTAAAAATTATCGAGGGAATTTCCGAAGGCTGCCGCCAGGCCGGGTGCGCGTTGCTCGGCGGAGAAACCGCGGAAATGCCCGGTTTTTATCCCCCGGGAGATTATGATCTGGCCGGCTTTTGCGTCGGTGTTGTGGAATCGGATAAATTAATAACCGGCTCCACTATCAGCGTCAACGACCGCATTATCGGATTGGCCTCCAGCGGTTTGCACAGCAACGGATTCTCGCTGGCCCGGAAAGTTCTTCTGGAAAAAGCGAAGTTGGGCATCAACGATAAGGTTGATGGACTGGAAAAAACCGTCGGGCTGGAACTGCTGGAACCGACCAGAATTTATGTCAAAACGCTGCTGAAACTTTTTAAAAATTTTACCGTCAAGGGCCTTGTGCACATTACCGGCGGCGGATTTTACGACAACATTCCGAGAATCATTCCCCAGGCCTGCCGCGCGGTTATCAGCAAGGGAAGCTGGCCTGTGCCGCCTATTTTCAGCATCATCAAGGAACTCGGCAATGTCGATGAAAGAGAGATGTTCCGTGTCTTCAACATGGGCATCGGCATGATGATTATTGTGTCGGAAAAGGAATCTGCCGCTGTTCTTGAACATTTGGAAATTCTGGGCGAAAAAGCCTACTCCCTCGGTTTTGTCGAAATGAAAGAAGACGATGGACAGCAGGTCATCATGGCTGAGGCTTAGGAAAAAGAAATGGCTGAATTATTAAATCTCGGTGTTCTGATTTCCGGAAACGGCTCCAATCTGCAATCGATCATCGATCATATCGAACAGGGTTCCCTCAAGGCGGTGATAAAAATTGTCGTCAGCAACAATCCCGACGCCTACGGAATCACCAGGGCGCAGAAACACGGGATTCCCGTTGTTGTGATTAAAAACAGCGACTTTAAAAACAAGGTCGGTTTTGACGCTGAACTGATCAGAATATTAAAAGATCATCAGGTTGATCTGGTTGTTCTTGCCGGTTTCATGCGCATTATCACGCCGGATTTTTTAAAGGCTTTTCCCGGCAGGGTCATGAATATCCATCCCGCCCTTCTGCCCTCTTTTCCGGGACTTCACGCGCAGAAGCAGGCTTTTGATTACGGCGTGAAAGTTTCCGGTTGCACCGTTCATTTCGTTGACGAAGGCGTGGATACCGGACCGATCATCATTCAGGCGTCGGTACCGGTTCTTGACGACGATACGGATGATACGCTGGCGGCAAGAATCTTAAAAGAAGAGCACAGGATTTATCCCGAAGCGATTCAGCTTTTTGCGGACGGCCGCCTTGAAATCAGCGGACGGAAAGTATTCATCAGGAAATAAGGACGTGTTATTAATCCGGCAACAAAATATATACAAGGTGTCATTCCCGCGTAGGCGGGAATCCAGTAATAACGAGACGTTGAATTAATGAAAAATAATATGACCGTCATGATTTATGTATTTAATTGCCGGAGTGATAAATCTAGTATATTCTTTTTAACATAAGGTAAGGTTCTGTCTCTCAATCAACGCAGCAGAAGGAATAATGCATGTACGATCTGATGGTCATAGGCGATGATCTTTCCTCGCATGTCGCCGCCGCTTACGCCGCTCACTGGGGCATCAAAACGGCGCTGATCGCGGAAAACGGCATCGGAGCCGTCTGTTATGTCGGCGATCTCGCCTTCGAAACCGATACAGCGCCCTTTTGCGGTCTGGGCGAGAATCAATCCATGTTCTCACTCTTTAAGGAAATGCGAATTTCTCCCGAATTTTCCATTTTGGATTCCGGCTATCAGATTATCCTTCCCGAACACCGGATTGATTTTTTCAACGATAAGCAAATGCTGGTGGACGATTTGTCCCGTGAATTTCCGGAAATTGCCGACGGAATTAAATCCCTTTACAATAAAGCCGAAAATAATTCGGGAATCGCAGATAAATGGCTGCGCGATCATCCGTACATTCAACCGAAAAGCATTAAGGAATTTATTGACTATATCAAGCTAACCCCCTATTTATTAAAGAGTATCATCGATAAAGCCACATTGAAACGGCTTGCTTCCGGAAATCCCGCTTTCAGAAAGGTCATGGAAGCGCAGGACATCCTTCTTTCCATGACAAGCAGTCGTCAGTCTCCTCTGTTTGACAGCTTCCGGTATTGCACGCCCCTACGCGGCGTTTCCCATTTCGCGGGCGGGAAGAAAGCGCTGTTCGATGCATTGATTAAAAAAGTGGAGGCAAACGGTTTCTACCAGACCTCCTGTGAAGTTCTGGCGGTTAAAAAAGATGATATGATCGAAATTACCTATATGAATAAGAACGGCAATCCCGTCAGGATTGAAGGAAAAAATCTGATTGTCAGCACAAAATGGCAGAACATGCGCCTGATCATTGAACGTAAAAGGAAAATCAATTTCGGCGATTTTATCAGGCCGACGAAAATTACCCACTACCCTTTTACCATCCATCTGGGCATCAGCCCCCAATGCGTTCCGGAGAAAATGTCGAAACATGTGGCTGTCGTCAGCGACGTCAATAAAGATATACGGGATGACAATTTAATCATTCTGCAGTCGGGAGCCTTGGATCTTGACCAAAATAATCTTCCCGGAAAAGTTCCGTTATCCGCCACGGTTTTTCTCCCCGATCATCCGAACGTCTGGTCGAAGGACAATCTGGAAACAACGGCGACGTCCATGATCGAACGCCTTGAATTCTTTCTGCCTTTTTTAAAGGAAAACATCATATTCTACGACATCAATGAATCCATCAGCATTTCTCAAAAACAACGCGACGCGGTCAATCCGAAATATCAGATGCGCAACGCCTTTTTTACCGGCTTTGCCGCCAAGAGCAATAAAACAAAATTCGGAAATATTTATCTGACCGGCGCTTCATTGCTGGCCGACGCCGGTTATGAAGGCGAGATTATTTCCGGCATCAACGCTGCGAAACATGTCATCCCGCAAAGGAGTTAATAATGATGCAACTCGATTTCACCATAAAGAATCTAGGCAAAAGAAAAATTAAATCGCCGCTTAAAATCAGTAATTTCACGAGTGACGACAAGAGGCTGCTGTTCAACACTTACTTCGACAATTATCTTTCCGTCACCGACGTAAACGCTCTGCCGCTTTCCGTGGAACTTGCCGGTCCCCGGGATCGGATATTTTTCGATCCGAAGAAAACGAAAGCGGCCGTTGTCACCTGCGGAGGGCTGTGTCCCGGCATCAATGATGTCATCCGGTCCATCACAAGCACCTTTTTCTTTAATTACGGCGTCAACACAATACTGGGGGTGCGATACGGCCTGCGCGGGTTAAATCCGCGTTTCGGACATGAAGTATTAAAACTGACTCCGGAAACGGTGAAAGACATCACCAGTATCGGCGGCAGCATTCTTTCCACATCACGCGGCCCCCAGAACATCGGCACCATGATTAATTATCTCGTCAATTCGAAGATCGATATCCTTTTCTGCATCGGCGGTGACGGAACAATCCGGGCGGCGGAAATAATTGCCCGGGAAATCAACAAACGAAAACTGAAGATCGCCATCGTGTGCATTCCCAAGACCATTGATAACGACCTAAGTCTGATTCAAAAATCATTCGGGTTTGATACGGCAATCGAGAAAGCCGCCGATGCCATCAAAAGTGCGCACGTGGAATCCAAAGGAATGTTGAACGGCATCGGCCTGATTAAAATCATGGGACGCGATTCCGGACATATCGCGGCGCACGCGGCGTTGGCGCAAAGTGACGCGAATTTTGTTCTGATTCCCGAAGTGCCCTTCGACCTTGAAGGCCCCAAAGGGTTTCTGAAGGAGCTTCACCGACGCATGCAATCACGGGGTCATGCCGTCATCCTTACCGCGGAAGGAGCCGGTCAGAATTTGCTCAGGGGCAAAAACGCTGGTGTTGAAAGAGATGCTTCCGGGAACATCCGTCTGATGGACATCGGTCTATTTTTAAAAAACGCGATTGAGGATTATTTCAAACGACACAAACTGGAAATCAATCTGAAATACATAGAGCCAAGCTACCTGATTCGTTCCGTCCCCGCGAATGCCTCGGATGGAATTTACTGCAATATGCTGGGTCAGTACGCCGTTCACGCCGGCATGGCCGGAAAAACAGACATTCTCGTGGCGCTGATGAAGGACGAATACGTCCATCTGCCGCTCGGCGCGGTTGCCTCCAACAGAAAAATTGAACCCCAGGGTGATATCTGGCGGAGTGTTCTTCAGGCGACGGGACAGCCCGCTTCCATGAAACAATAAAATATGCTGTTTAATATCAGTATTTTATATTATATTGTTCTTCAGTTTACTGTGCCGGCCTTTATTGGATAAGCCTCTGAAACGTCAGAATCTCTTAATATTCAATTTATAGCAAAAAATGCTTGCAAAATACCGGCTTATGGTTTAGTAACGACGCACATTTTTAGGAGGATATTGAAATGTCTCGTGTTTGTGAAGTATGCGGCAAAAAACCGTCGATTGGGAACAAAGTAAGTCATGCCAATAATAAAACAAGTGCAGTCTGGCGTCCGAACCTGCAAAAATTGCGTTGTGTTGATACGAAAACAGGTTCTGTAAAGAAAAGAAAAGTTTGCACGCGCTGCATTCGTTCCGGGTTTGTGAAGAAAGCTATCTAATAAAAGAAAACTGATGGTTGTTTTTAACAATTTGAGATGTTTCCAGAAAAAACGTTTCATCATCGTCAATCAAATCAATAGCTTTTTGAAATATTGCCGTTAAGCAATCGTTAAATATCTGTTCATCATTGTGGAGGCCGAATTTGTCTTTGTAAAGATTAATCCGGCCTTTGATATTCATGATTTCGCGCATCCCGTCTTTGGTCACAAACAACAACGCATTATCCATAACCTCCCGGATTTCATTTCTGTCCAGGTCGTATAACCAGTGAATGGTCTCGATAAATTCTTCGATTTTATTATTGACGGTATATTTGATCGCTTCAACAAGCACATCGATGGTTTTAAATGTATTGATCTTGCTTAAAATGACCAGGTCGTAAATCATTTCGATAATCAGATGAGATTGATAAACGGCGTCGCGATAGGAAATATCCACGCCGTTTATTTTGTACAGATCAAGAATCGATGGGATGAGATGACTGCCTTTGAGATAGGAATATCCTCTGGCATCAACGCTGAATTCGTCATGCTCGGTCTGACAAATGTATCCGTAATGAGAAAGGTCATCAACCCAGAGATGAAAGATGACATAAGCCGATTGAGGATATTTTAAATGGATGGGCAATGACCTTTTGATGGTATGGGTTTGAGCGGAGCTGATTCGGGGATGAATTGCCAGCAGGTCCGGAGCGACGTTATAAACGTAGATGTCCGGGGCGAAATCATTCTGCGCGGCCAGCAGCTTTTGCAGAAAATATGTATGGGTCAGCATGAACATGGCAATTCGTTACGTCAGATTATCAATTCTTTTCTTGAGAATCGTTAATTTCCTTTAGTTTATATTCGCCTTTCAGGTAATCAATTAAACCGCTCATCTCGGAAACAAAATCGGGCATGATGGAAATCTGTATGACGGCGACGCGAGAATCGACTGTTTTTACAGTTGCCATTCTGGAGTAACCTTCAATGATGAATTGAACAAGAGCAATGTCTTTCCGTTGCAGTTGAAAAAATCTTTTTATCATTGTCCGCCGACGCATAAATGAACAGTTATAATTTGACCTCATTGTATAAAGACTGTATGATCTTGAAAAAATCAAGGATAATTTATGCGATTCGTGAAATATCTGCCCGTTCTGTTAGCCATATTGACCCTATCCTGCACGGCTGTTCATCCCAATATCAGAAGTATCTCCGAAGGAGACGTGAATTTATTTTTAAATCAAACTCCCGCCGCCGAAGAGCATCCCAACGCGGGAGCCAATCTTCTATATTCATACGGTTATGTGGAGTTTTTTGAAGATGGCACCAGCGTTACGAAATCTTTGTACAGGATTAAGATATTCAATGAGCGCGGCCGTAATTTCGCTTCCCAATCCATATCCTATCGTGAGGGATATCAAACGGTGAAAATCCTTTTTGCCAACACCATAAAACCTGACGGTCAAATCGTGCCCCTCAATCTCGGGGATGTTCATGATTCTTCGGAATATACCGGCTATGAATTTTACACGGATATCCGTGTAAAGAAATTCACCATGCCCGCGGTGGAAGACGGTTGCGTGATCGAGTACGCATATGAAATCAGAAATTTAAAACCGCTGCTGTCCTTCGATTATTCTGATAATTTCTTTCTGCAGAATTATTTTCCCATTGAAAAAGACGTGCTGGAAATTGTCCTGCCCGCCGGAACCGTATTAAAATATAAAAATTTTAATACAGATCTCGTTCCCGAAATAACCAGCGAAAGGAACAAGAAAAAATATATTTTTTTAAATTCAAAACAAAAGGAAATCCTTCCCGAATCGCGCATGCCTTCCCTTTTGGACCGCGACACTTTTCCGCAGGTGGCTTTCTGGACACTGGAAAGCTGGGATGTCATTTCCAAATGGTATGTAAATCTTGTCCGCGAACAAATGAAATCCGACAGCGAACTGGAAAGCTTTACCCGACAGCTTATTGAGGGCAAAATAACCGACGAAGAAAAGATCAATGCCATTTTTAATTTCGTTTCGCAAAACATCAGATATATTGCCGTTCTTTTGGGACCGCATACGCATAAACCCCACGCTGCCAATGAAATATTTAGAAAAAGATACGGCGATTGCAAGGACAAGACCGTCCTTCTGCTGACCATGCTGAAAATTGCCGGCATTGAAGGCATTCCCGCACTCGTGCCCTCCAGTGGAAAATATTTTGACGATGCCAGGCCGACCTTGAGCGCCTTCAATCATATTATTGCGGTTGTGCCTTTTAACGGCAACTATCTCTGGCTGGACGCCACCAATGAAACAGCCTCTTATGATTCACCGCCTTTCACCCTTCCCACAAAAGTATTTTTGATTCGTGAAGACGGCTCCTATGAATTTGTCACCACACCGGCCCTGAACGATAAGAAAGATTTTTATCACCTGGACGTAAAATATGACATCAACATGGAAGGGAATGCAGACATAGAGTATTCATACCGTTTTTTCGGAAAAGCGGCCGAATCCATCAGAAAATCGTTCAAGTATTTACCGCCGGAACAAAGAAGAAAGTTTTTCGAAAACAGAGGCATCGAGGTCAGGGAACTCCATCTCGGAAGTTTTACGGAAACCAGAGAACCTTTTTTTATTCGCCTTTCCGGAAACATCAAGAATCTGGCTCAGGTTCTTGATGAAGAAATCATGGTTCTTTCCAACGTCATTTCTTTCGACTCGTACAAGGATATAACAGCCGCCGGAAGCCGCACCTATCCGATCAATTTAAGCCAGTCTATCTTTGCCAAAGAAACCTACTCCTATAAATTTCCGGCCGGTTTCAAGATCAAGAGGTTGCCTGAAAAATATACCATGGACAAACCTTTCCGCTACCGAAACGAAAAGTACACGTTTAAAGGATCTGTCTTTCATGTGTCGCTGGAGTCCAAGAATGAAGAATTGACGATATATCTTCATGATATCGATAAGTTCAAGCAAACCGCTCTTGAACTGCAAAAGCGGGAATCCTCGGTAAAAAACATCATTTTCGAAAAGAAATAGCAAGGCGCTTGACATCGGGAATGTCCCTGATATGATAATAAAAACATTAAGAAAGCGATAAAATGACACGAATCAACAATTTACCGATATCAAAGTGGAAAATAGATAAAACGGACGTTCAAAAAAAAGATGATTTGTTCAGCAAAGAATTCGGAATAAATCCGATTATTTCACAGATTCTCAGCAACAGAGGCCTGAATGGTATTGAACAAGCCAGACGTTATCTTTACCCTTCCCTGAACGATCTGCACAGCCCTTTCTTAATGAAAGACATAAAACTGGGCGTCGCCAGATTGATGAAAGCGATTCACGACAATGAAAAAATCGTCATTTACGGCGATTATGACGCCGACGGCATTACGTCGGTGGTTATCCTGTTCAAGTTTATCCAAGCAGTCACGCCTCAAGTTGAATATTACATCCCCGACAGAATTGATGAAGGATACGGTTTGAAAATACCGGCCATTGATAAATTTAAAAAAGACAATATCAGCCTGATCATTACCGTTGATTGCGGAATATCAGACGCGGAACAAATCGCCTACGCCAATTCTCTGGGAATAGACACCATCGTTCTGGACCATCACGAAATATCCGGGCAATTGCCGCCTGCCGTCGCCTCAATCAATCCGAATCGGGAAGATTGCGACTTCCCCTTTAAAGGACTAGCGGGCGTCGGCATCGCTTTCAACTTCTTAATTGCCCTGCGCGGCACGCTGAACAAGGAAGGCTTCTGGGGAGAAAATGATTACCCGAATTTGAAGGAATACCTTGACATCGTCACACTGGGAACCATCGGAGATATCGCGCCGCTGATCGATGAAAACAGAATATTTTGCAAAATCGGTCTGGAGTTAATCAGCGGTGGTCAACGGCCGGGCATCAAAGCTCTAAAGGAAGTCAGCGGCGTTGAGAATCAGCCCATCGATTCATTCAAGGCCTCCTTCGCGCTCATTCCCCGCATTAATGCGGCGGGACGGATAGCGTCGCCTGCGGACGCCGTGAAACTGCTATTGACGGATAACATCGCGGAAGCAAGAATCCTGGCTGAAAAGCTGGATTCCCATAACCGCAACCGGCAGTTATTGGAAAAGAAAATCGTCGCCGAAATTCTGGACAACATCGGAAACAATCCTGAAATTGAAAAAATGAAATCCTTCGTGTTCGCCTCGGATAAATGGCATCCGGGTGTTGTGGGCATCGTGGCCTCCCGTCTTGTTGACCTCTACAACCGCCCCGCCCTGGTCATCAGCCTGAAGGACGGCGTGGGGAAAGGTTCCGGCAGAAGCGTTTCCGGTTTTAATATCTACAAGGGCATTCAGCAATGCGCCGACCTTCTGCTATCTTACGGCGGACATTATCACGCCGCAGGCATTTCCATTAAAGAAGAAAATATCGGCGAATTCGCCAGATTATTGGATGAAATCACAAGAGACAATTCCGAGGACACAGAGCTTCTTTCCCAAATCGTCATCGACTCGCCGTGCGATCTATCGGAAATCAATCTTGCACTGATCGATCAGTTGGAATTGCTTTCTCCTTTCGGCAGCAGGAATCCGGAGCCGCTGCTTTACGCCCGGGATGTAACGATTCATTCGCCGATGATTGTCGGAAATAATCATCTGAAGATGCATGTGAGGGGCAAGGGCGCGTCTTTCGACTCCATCTGGTTTAACATGGGCAAATATCTTCCCGATATCAACGGCGCGAATCTGGATATCGTTTTCACTCCGCAAATCAACAACTGGAACGGCGCCCGGGATATTCAATTAAAAATTAAAGATGTCAGCATAAACGCTTAAATCAATCAGGAGCATCATTTATGAATCCGGCGATCAAGGCAGCTTTATTGAATGCACTGTTGTTCCCCGGATGGGGAGAAATTTATCTGAAGAAATATAAAAGAGGCATTTTGATTATTGCCGCTTTTAGCGCGGGCATCTTAGCCATCTTATGGTCAATCGTTCAGTCCACCATCAAAATTTTAACAATGAGTCCTTTTATGAAAGGAAGCGTTACTTTGAATGCCGTTATCCGGCTGGCTATCGACGCCATACAGGCCTTAAATTTCAACGTTCTTCTGATTATTTTACTATCTTTGATCGCCCTCTGGATTATCTCGATCTTCGACGCCTACCTTCTGGGCAAAGAAGAAATGTCAAAATCTACCACTGACGCTGATCAACAATCAGCTTCTCTTCCGGTTTGATTTCACCGGCATTTACATATTCCAGATTATTGATACCCACCGTGCAGATTTCGCGGAACACTTTCTTAAAATTTTCCTCCCAGGAAGCGCTGCCGATTTCCGGT
>JASEHT010000068.1 GCA_030018675.1 Smithella sp. | reverse complement strand
TGGACGCCGGTTTTTCCTTGAATTTAATCACGCAAGGGAAATACTAACCGAACCGCCCCTGCCCAGAATATCATGCAGATGGATATAACCCTTGAGTTCTTTTTTCTCATTGACCACGGCAAAAGACGTTATTTCATCTTTCTGCATCAGTTCCAGCGCCCGGGCGAGAGAAACATTTTCATCGATCGTCCGGGGATTCCGGGTCATCACATGTTTGATGATTTTGCCTTCGAAGGGAATGCCTTTGCTGACCATGCGCCGGACATCACCGTCGGTGAACATTCCCAGCAGTTTGTTTTTCCTGTCGGTGATCAGAACAAAACCGACGTTTTTAAGATTGATTTCCCTGATGGCTTCCACCACGGACTTTTCATCAACGACTTTGGGAATATTTTTACCGACGATCATGGCGTCTTTCACTTTTTCCCGCAGCCTGGCGCCCAGATTTCCCCCGGGGTGAAATTTATAAAAATCCTTTTCCTCAAATTTATTTTCGTCAATCAGCGCGACGGCCAGGGCGTCTCCAATGGCCAGCGCCGCTGTCGTGCTGGACGTGGGCGCGAGACCGAACGGGCAGGCTTCTTTTTCCACGGAAACGTCGATGACGATGTCACTCGTTCGGGCCAGCGTGGAGGAAACATTGCCGGTAAATGCGATGATGGGAGCGCCGATATTCCGGACGGAATTGATAATGGGCGTCAGTTCGCTGGTTTCTCCGCTGTTGGAAATCGCCAACACGATATCGTCAGTCGTGACAATGCCCAAGTCGCCGTGAATGCCTTCAACAGGATGAAGAAAAAGCGCCGGCGTCCCGGTGCTGGTCAGGGTCGCTACGATTTTACGGCCGATCAGTCCCGACTTGCCGATGCCGGTGATAATCACCCTGCCCTTGGATTTGGAAATCAACTCCACGGCGCTGGAAAAGTTTTTATCAACCTTGTCAACCAGCTGCAAAATGCTTTGCGCCTCGATTTTCAACACATCCTTCGCCCGTTTGATTATATTTTTCTTCTGTTTCATTTGGTTTGCCTTTAATTTCATAAATTCATTACGTTAATTTCGGGTATCGGTTTACTGTAACTAGCAAAAAACCCCCGACAAAACAAGCAACAATTGTATCATCTCCGGCGTTTATCCGCGGCGGATCCCGTGAATACGGGGTAATTTCAAAAGGGAATACGTGTTTGTTGACCTGAAGACCCGTATCTGCTAAAGCGTATCAACACCAGACGGATGGATTTGTAATCATGAAGGCCATTTTTATTTCCGACGCCCATTTACGAAAATCGGAAGACGAACGTTACAAAAAACTAATGATTTTCCTGGACGCCGTCAAGGAAGGCAATGTGCTCTCTCGGGTCATTCCGGAAAATCACGCCTCCCCGAAGGCTTTTATTGATGATCTGTATATTGCCGGTGATTTGTTTGATTTCTGGTTTTGCAAAAAAGACAAAATAAATCCTGAGTTTATACCGGCGATTCAAAAATTGGTTGAACTGCAAAAATCAGGCATTCGCATCCATCTCTGCGAGGGAAACCATGATTTTTTTATGGGAGAATATTTCCGGGACATTCCGGGGATGAATGTTTTTGAAGAAACCGCTGACGCTAACCTGGATGCCTTAAAGGTATTGGTTGCTCATGGCGACACCGCAGATTATTCCAATACCCGCTATCTATTATTCCGGAAATTTCTGCGCAGTCGCTTTTTTTATAATTTGCAGCGTTTTATTCCGGCCTCCGTTCTCTGGGCGCTGGCCGGATTCAGTTCCACTGCCAGCAAGGAAATGACATCGGAAAATGGAGACGTTCTGGCGAAAAAAATGACGCCTTTTGCCCTGAATAAATTTCAGGAAGGCTATGACGCGGTTGTTCTGGGACACAGTCACTTCCCCGGCATCAATTACCATACTATAGCCGGGCGGCAGAAAGTTTTCATTACGCTGGGGGACTGGATGAGTCATTACTCTTTTTTGTACTATGAAGATAATCATTTTTTTCTCCGGCATTACAGGAGTTGAGTATCAGAAGGTTTTAAAAATAAAATTATTCAGTGAGGATTCAAAATTATGAACTTTGGAGGAATTTATCCCGCGCACACGTTGCGCGACGCCATGTTTGTTGTCGTCCCGGTTCCGTATGACCTGACGTCCACGTATCAACCGGGAAGCCGCAGAGGACCCGCGGCCATCATCGAAGCGTCCACCAATATGGAACTCTATGATGATGAATTGAAAAAAGAAACCTATCTGGCGGGAATTCACACGATTCCGGCGCTGGAAGTGGATGCCCGCGGACCGAAACACATGGTAAATATCGTCCGGAAAAAAATCGCCAGAATAGTCGCGCTCAACAAGATACCGGTGATGCTGGGCGGCGAACACAGTATCAGTTTCGGTGCGGTGCAGGCGCTGAAAGAAAAATACCCCAAACTGTCGGTCCTGCAACTGGATGCGCACGCCGATTTACGGGACGGCTACCAGAACAGTCCCTACAGTCACGCGTCCGTGGCCCGAAGAATTTCGGAAATCTGTCCGCTGGTTCAGGTTGGGATCAGAAGCATCAGCAAGGAAGACGCAGAGTTCCTGTCGAGCAGTGATATCAAATCCTACAGCGCTGATTTTGTATCGGATAACAAAAACTGGTGCGAAATCATCTGCAAGCACCTGAAAGGCGATGTTTTTGTCACCATTGATCTGGATGTGTTCGATCCTTCCATTATGCCCTCAACCGGCACGCCTGAGCCGGGCGGTCTTTACTGGAAGGACGTTCTACAACTAATGAGAAAGGTCTCCCAAACCTGTAATGTTCGAGGCTTTGATGTGGTAGAACTGGCGCCGATTCCGGGCATTGTCGGCCCTGATTTTATGGCCGCGAAACTGATCTACCGCTTGATGGGGTACATATCGAAATAACCCCTTGACAAATGCGGGAGATAATGTTGTAAAGGCGACGCTTTGATATCGCGGGGTGGAGCAGTCCGGTAGCTCGTTGGGCTCATAACCCAAAGGTCAGAGGTTCGAATCCTCTCCCCGCTACCAATTAAAAATACTTATAAAACATGTAATGATTTTAAAACATCCGCAGACGTGGATGTTTTTTTTTCATATTTTTTTCGATTCATTTAAATCAAATCCGCCTTTTGCTGGCAGAACGTTTTCAAAAAGCGTCGACACGGCTTAAGATGACTAATTTATTCGGAAACGAAGATTGTCTTGACAGAAAAAACCTCTTTACTTATACTTTGCCGGCAGAAATAATTGATTTACTTGTTGAATACATCCGGCACGTTGGTTTGGCGGCATACCGCATCGCTTCCCGGCTTAAAGCAGCCATCGATGAGGAGCGACCGGTGCCGGAATGCTGAAGACAATATATTGCCGGTTTGACATTTCTTAAGCGATTTGTCCCAAGCATGTCTATTCGCAAAAGGTGCTGCAATTGCCTTAACATAAAAATTTGAAACACAAGCGACCAGAGCGGTGAGTGAATGAAAGTAAGGGACGTTGTCGCTGATGACAACAAAAAATTTTTCGCCTATCTCATGCTTACATGTAAAAATGTGTCTCTGTACCCCGAAGGTCACAGCATCAGCGTCAATGCCATCCGACACTTTCACGAAACCCTGGAAGACCACATTCGCAAATACGGCAATCCTCGAATTGAAATTGAAAAAGACAGGGTTGTGTGCCAGGGGGTCGAGGTTTTCAAAGGAACTCTCGAAGAAGGCACTCTGCCTTTCACGCTTTTCCGGGATGGAATCAGATGGTTCGAATTCGCCGATGGAATAGATTTGGAAGAAACCCGTCAAGTCTTATCTCTCATTCACAAATATTCCGTGTTAACCAAGGAACCTGAAGGCGACATTGTAACCGCTTTCTGGGAATCTCATTTCAGCCATATTTTATACAAAGTTGATGACTTCTCGGGAGAGGAACCGGAAGAGTTCGATATGCTTTCGGAATCGGATACAACCTACGACGCCACGTCCGAAAAAGCAGTTGAATCGGCAGCGCCTGAAGAAGCCGCCGATGATGCCGTCGGCAGCGATGATACCATCCATCCCGCGGATTTTGTCCTGACGCCCCAGGAGAACATCGAATTACAGGAAATGATCTCCGGCGAAGAGAATTCTTCCGCAACGGAACATCTGAACATGCTTCTGGACATGCTTCTGCAGTTTCAGGAAGAAGATGATTTCAATGTCATCATGGGCGTCCTGGCGGAGGAATTCGAAGGTTCTTATAACCGCCATGACTTCGAAGCCGCCCTAATCATCCTTGACGGCGTCCGTAAAATTTTGGACAGCGAACGGATAAAATCCGCGCGGACGCGTTCTCTTATCGAATCTTTTTATCAAGACATTGCGTCCGATGCCAAGTGTCTGAACCCGCTGGAAAATATCTGGAGCCGTTTAAATCTGACACAAATAGAAACGCTGAAAAATATTTTTCAGCATTTGCATCCGAAATCGGTGGCCACGCTGGTTCGTTTTCTGCTCCTGGGGCAATCATCGCATTTGGAAAAAATTGTCGACCAGATCGTTTTCTCGCTGGCGTCTGAGAATATCAGTTGCATGGACTCTCTGGTCAACCGCGCCGATGAAAGAATCGCCGAGAAAATTGTACCCGTGATTTCCCGAATAGAGGGAGAAACAGCTTTCAAGTATCTGATGAAATTAGCGCGCCATTCATCAGCAACCATAAGGCGGATGTCCCTTAAGGCCATCGGGCAATTCCGGGGCAATCATATAAAAACCATCTTTGAATTCATCGATGATCCGGATCCTGCCGTACGCCAGTTCGTCCTCATGCACATGGGTCAATCGAAAAACGAAGCCGCAGAAGATATCCTGATGGAATATCTGCTGGACCATGAATTCAGTTCCGCACAGAATGACCACCTTGTGGAATGCTTCAGAACACTGGGCAAATGCGGATCGTCAAAGTCAGTTCCCTTTCTTCGTCAAGCATTGCTGCGCCGGAAATGGCTGGCCGGGATCAAAAAATCCGCTTATCGCGAAGGAGCCATTCTCGCGCTTGCGGCTTTGAAAATTCCGGAGGCCAGACAGGTGATCGTATCCGCCAGCCGCAGCCTTCATCCCGGTTTGCGCATGATCGCGCGCAGGGCCCTGAAAGAATTTTTTCAAACGAACAATGGAGGAAGATGATCATGTCGGACAAACAATCACTTCCGGAACGATTAGGGCATGACTTTCTGAGATCACTCTATCACATGATCAACACGGTGCGCATGTACCAGGATAACAATCAGCTCATCCGGAGCAGCGTGTCCGTGTTTCAAAACATCTTAAATGAACTGACGCTCAGCGGAGAGGTGAGCCTTTTGCTCTACCGGAGCCGTTTTCATCTCGGGGGGGAAAAACTCCGCTATCGAAGAGACGCTGCTTTCGTCGTCTATAATATGGCGGAGCATTTCACAAAACGCAATCTCGGCGGCTTGAATTTCCTAAAGTCGTCCAGCGAGGCTTCCCCGGACAATATCATCACATGGGCGAGGCTTATCAATGACGCCATCAGACACGATCAGCCCCTCCAGTGGCTTGAACAAAAACTGGACGAGCACGGTTTTTCATGGGTGCAAACCTTTCCGCGCCGTGATGATGACGTCTCCGCCGACGGCGAAAGTCTGGAGGATCAGCGATTTGAAAGGGCAAGAAAGAATTATTTTCTCGCTGTTGAAGCGGTCAGAGAGGTGGCGACCAAAGTGTCTCACGGCATGGTGGGCATACGAAAGAGCAGGCGTCTGGCCCAGAACATTGTGGATATCGTAAAAATGGATTCAACCTTGATGATCGGACTGGCCACGCTGAAGAATTATGATGATTACACCTATGCTCACTCCGTCAATGTCGCTCTGCTCGCCACCTGCCTGGGAAGACATATTGAATTATCGGATCTTTCCCTGGAACATCTGGCCATTTGCGGTCTTTTCCATGATCTGGGAAAGGTGGACGTGCCGAAGGAAATACTCATGAAGAAAGAGCCTCTGACCGACGGAGAGTGGAATGTCATCAAAGCGCATCCGGTAACGGGCGTCAGAAAAATTCTCATGCTGAATTCCACCCCTTCTTTAAGGTCAAGAATCATTCTCGGCCCGTTTGAACACCACCTTAATGTGGATATGACAGGCTATCCCCAGACAATGTTCACCGGCCATCTCAGCCTGATTGGGAAGATTCTTCACATTGCCGACGTTTACGAAGCCATGACCAGTGAGCGAATATACCGGCAAAACTCATTCACACCGGACAAGGTTCTAAAAGAAATGTGGAAGGAAGCGGGAAGAATATTCGATAAAATTCTACTGAAGCGTTTTATTCATATGATCGGAATTTATCCCATCGGTTCGGTGGTGGAACTCAATAATGGGAACCTGGGGCTGATCATGGATTATCCGGACGAAAACGAACGCAGCCTGCCGCTGGTTCTGCTTCTTGTCAATGACGGCAGCGGCCATTGGCAGCGGGGAGAAATGGTTTATCTGGCCGATCAGAACGTCAAGGAAGCGTCCGATCGTTTAACAATCATCCGGGCAGTTTCGTCATCGCGATATCGCATTAATCCGGCAGAATTTTTTCTGCAGACCAAGTAACATTTTGATATTTTTAATTAAACTTTATGAACAATTGTGATACGTTTTCAGCAATCATAAACGAATAACGGGGGACATTATGCAAAAAATTGTCGTTTTATTTTTTATTTTATTGCTATTGATTTGTTCATGCTCGAAATCTTCCCAAAACGCGGACGATTTGATCAACGAAGCCAATCTTTTATGGGACGGCAGGCAATACTCCGATCCGCATAAAGCAATGGAGTTGTTGAATAAGGCCATTGAATTGCGTCCGGATTACGCGGAAACGTATAATCAGCGGGGTGTGGTTTATAAAAATCTGGGCGAAAACGAACAAGCGATAAATGATTTCAGCAAGGCCATTTCTCTGCAGCCGGACTTGATTTTAGCCTATTATAATCGCGGAACGGTTTATAATAACATGGGAAAGTATCAGGAATCCATCAATGACTTTAATGAGGCTATCCGGCTGAGACCCGATTATGCTGAAGCTTATAACAACAGGGGCATTAATTATAATAAACTCAAACAATACGATCCTGCGATTGAAGATTTTAACAAGGCCATCAAACTGGAACCTAACAACGCCAACGCCTATAATAACAGGGGACTTGCTTTTTTCATGCAAGGGAATGATCAGCAGGGATGCAGTGATGTCAAAAAAGCGTGTTCCCTAGGATTTTGCAAGGCGCTGGAGCTGACGAAGAGCCGTGGATACTGCCGCTGACGCGAATATCTTTTAAACAGGGTTCATTGTTCAATATTATAATCATGATTTCTCATCATTACAGACGGCGCTTATTAATCGGGTAAATGACAACATGCTTAATTTCTTGGAATCCTATAAAAAACCGATTTCTCTCCGTGATCTGGGTCTGAAGCCTTATAGGACGGTTTATGCCTTAAACAGGCTGCCTTTGGGCGTCGACAATGTTCACATCGATGTTCATGTCAGCCCGCAGGTTCATAATGCCCTCAAAAAAGCCGCTTTCAATCTGATGATTAAACACAGCGGAACGGAAATCTTTTTCAAAGACTACAAAAGAGATTCCTGTGATATCGCAAAAGACTCTTTACGCCGAATTTGCAACGATATTCTGCTGGAAGGCATCAATAAAGCGAAAATTTCGTCTGAAATTCAAATAGATTTTTTAGCGCAAACGGCGCTGGCAAAATTATTCCTGCAGGAGATAATATCTCAATACAAAAACCTGGTGTCGCAGCTTGAACCTCTGGTCAGAATATATCAATTATCCGAAAGACATGATCAGAATGATATTTTCTTTATCAAAAGTAAGCTTTCAGAAATTAAGCTGCACCATAATCAAATCATTCGCCTGGTGGGGAAGGAACTTTTTGAACTTCTCGCCAGCATCAGCACCAGGAATTTGACGAACATGAGGAGAACCCACTTTCTCGATCGTGATATTTTACCAAATTATTTTCTCACGAATCCTTTATTTCATACCGATAATCCTAACGATGATTATTTTCTTATTGAAGAATATCTCCTGCTTGGACAAAGAGCCGAAGATTCGGATAATTATAAAAGGGTCCAATCGGCCATCCAGGAACTCTTAAGTCAAATAGATTTAAAACAGGATATCTTCACCGACGACCATGAGGCTATCAGCGCAAACAATCTACCATCAGAAAGAGGTCTTCTGAGCGAACAGGATCAGATATGCGACTCATTGATCCTGGAGCCGGATAATATTGAACGGATGTTCGACTATTTCACTTCATTGGAAAACTACCAAAAGGCAAAGCAGACCAAAGAACCAGAAAACATTCTCGAACACTACCGGGCGCGGATAGGTACCCAGAAGAACCTTCTTAATCTTTTTTACCGTAAGTTTAAACGGTCCGGTCTTCTCAGGTTGATTGTCGCAGATTTTGAGATGAAATCCGTGTACAACAAATATTGTCCGCCGATTTCTCCGAGACAGGTGCGTGAATGTCTCATCAGTTTCTGGGCCAGGATATCCATGCGAAGCCAGCAGAAACGATACAAAGCTCTTTATGGCACCGAATTCACCCTTGCGCCTCTTTTGCGGACGGTAAAAAAAATAAGGCGTCTCTCCGCGGATGAAAAAAAGCAATACCTGATTATGTATCTCAAGCATTTTTCCAGATATCATCGCGATCTTTATAATTTCCGCATCATGAAAGAAGCCATGACGGCTCTGAACCTTGTCACGGATGAGAAAATTATTCTACTATCCAGGGAAAATCGCACACTGTTTGAGTTTCTGCTTCCGGACGAGAGAATCACGGAAGAAAAACCGATTGGAAATCATGTCATTATCAAAGCGGATATACGCGGTTCCATGGCCATAAATTCCTCCATGCGAAATAAAGGACTTAACGCGGCATCGTATTTCAGTCTGAATTTTTTCGATCCCATCTCCGCGGTTCTCAATGAATACGGAGCCTCCAAGGTATTCATTGAAGGTGACGCGATTATTTTGTCGATTTTGGAACGTGAAGACAAGGGACAGGTGAATTACAGTGTTGCCAGGGCGTGCGGTCTGGCAATCAAAATACTTCAGATCGTGCATAGTTACAACGAAGTCAATAAAGAAAATAATCTTCCCGCGCTGGAACTGGGCATAGGAATCTCCTTCTGCGACGGGCCGCCCGCTTTCCTGTTCGACGGCGATTCAAAAATAATGATTTCTCCGGCCATCAGTCAGGCTGACCGCATGTCCAGTTGCGATAAGATGCTGCGGAAAATATTTAAAAGTCAAAATGATATATTTAACGTGTTTGTTTTTGAAAATGAAACGGAAGATATGACTGACTCCTCGCCGGAGGAATCTACATATCGTTATAATGTAAACGGCATTGAACTCAACGAAGAAGGGTTTTATAAAATCTCCGAGGAAATCAAGTTGCAAACATTCACCTTCCCATCGGATAATGATGAAAATGTGAAATTGCACACAGGCAAAGTCCCCCTGGCGAACGGAAGTTATCAACGGATTGCCATTCGGGAAGCAATTATTCATAAAGTACAAACCAGCGTTCTGGATGTATCCGGCAAAATATCCAAAAAATACTTTGAAGTCTGCTCGCACCGGGAAATTTATGATTTTATAGAAAAACAGTTCTGACGCCATCTAGGCGTAGCGAGAAACACACCGGAGATTAAAAAGTTTTTTACTTAATATGGATTCAAACGCGAATGAATGATTGTTCTTCTGCCGTTTTAATTGCTTCAGGATCAACACCAAAAAGCATTGATGTATTTAATTAATTGGGACATGAGCAGCAAAGAGATGATCAATAACCATGCCGAATATAGAACCAACCCAGGCTATCATGTATGTCTGGCGATAGCCTTTCTGGCCGGTTTTGTCTGTCTTTCCTACGAAATCGTTGCCACAAAAATCTTGTACTATTTTTTCAACGAAAGCACTATCACCGCCTCCAGCGTTATTTCCATTTTTCTCTTCGGCATCGGCATCGGCAGTTTTATATTCGGGAAATTTGAAAAAAGAATATCCGACAAGAAGAAATTTGTTTTAAAAGCGCAACTGCTTATCGCCTGTTACGCTGTTTTTATTTTTCCGAATTTCAACATTGTCCCCCACTTCTTTAATCTCATCCATCCGTTATTCGGAGATTCGGCAAAAATGTTGCTGTTCAGCAAACTCATCGTCAGTTTCTTTTATCTCATCTTTCCCACGGTTTTAATGGGCATGGTATTCCCGGCCATCATCGTGATATCCGTCGACAAAATCGAACAGCTTCCCGAAAAAATCGGCGTCATATACGGTGTTGATTTATTTGGAGCCGTACTGGGAGCGCTGCTGAGCGGATTTCTTTTTATTCCCTTTTGGGGAATAAAAACGCTCATTTTTCTGTCCGTGCTGATCAACCTGTTCATAGGTCTTCTGATTTTCTCCCAGAAAAATAAAAGATTTATTCTTCTGGTGATAAGCTTTATCTTCGTCGCTTTTCTTTTTTATCTGATTATCAACCCTTTCGACAGCAGCGCGAAGATTCATCCTCATAATAATGCCCGGGAAAAGTATATATCCCGTGACAATCTTCTCTTGAGCAACGAAAAAGACCCAAAATACTTTCAAAAGGTAAATATTAAAGAAAAAATATTTTTTTCCCACTCTCCCTTCGGAGAATTGAGTGTGTTTGATGAAGTTTTTGATAACCAGCAACATAGGTATCTCTATATCGAAACAAGGGTGCAATGCTCCACGGTAGGATTGAAAGAAAAACAGGTCAGTGAGATTAATTTCGTCAATGCATCGATTGACTCTATGGAAAAA
>JASEHT010000067.1 GCA_030018675.1 Smithella sp. | reverse complement strand
ATCAAATTAACCAGGTCTTTTGAAATGTTCATGGATTCAATGCTTTGCTTTTGGGGATTTGTTCGGCCAGGGCTTTTTTCAAAACATCCGGCCTGTTGGTAAAAATTCCGCTCACGCCCATTTCCATCAATTGCTTCATCTTCTTCGCGTCATCAACGGTATAAACATTGACGGCAATACCATTCGCTTTCAAATCGGCAATCCATTTTTTCTTCAGCTCGGATGCGGAACAGTTGAACGCGTCGGCGCCGACCAACTCCACGATTTCCGAGGGCAGTCGTGATCCGTAATGTTTTTTCTCGAAAAGCGCCGCGACCGGAACAGTGCCGTCGATCTGTTTCAGATGCATGATAGCGCGCGGATCGAAGCTGGAGAAAACAACATGCTCCCGCATACCGCAGCGCTCAACAAGGCGCAGGCATTTTTCCTCTATGCCGCCGAAAAACATTTTGCTGACCGCTTCGGTTTTGATTTCGATATTCACCGCGATTCTGTCTTTGCAAAGATCCAGCACCTCGGCCAGCGCCGGTATTCTTGTGTCTTTGAATTTTTTTTCAAACCGGATTCCGGCGTCGAGTTTCTTTAACTGCGCCAGCGTGAAATCGGCAATTCTGCCCCGACCGGCCGTGCAGCGCGATATTTTTTCGTCGTGAAAAACGACAACCTCCTTGTCCGCTGTCAGTTGGACATCCAGTTCGACCATATCCGCGCCCATTGTTATGGCGGCATCAAACGCGGGCAGCGTGTTCTCCGGATAATAAGCCGACGCTCCGCGGTGCGCGATAACGGTAAATTCATCGCCCCTGAAATGGCTGTATGTGAACAAATGAAAAGGTTTGGCCATGTTTTATCGCCAAAAAAAATGGAATTTGTATCGGGTTTTTAGCATATTTCACCGTTTAGTTCTTCAATTATTTTATTTACAATTCATTCCAAAAGGTTTACGGAAATTCAGTGAGGCTAACTTGTCAGGGGAGGATGAAGATGAAAGTATTAGGCATTATGGGAAGTCCGCGTGTCGGCGGAAACAGCGATGTTCTTCTGGATGATGCTCTTGCCGGCGGAAAAGAAGCGGGTGCGCAGTTGGAAAAAATAATTCTGGATAGATTGAAAATATCCGGCTGCAAAGACTGCAAGAAATGCAACGACACCGGCCTTTGTGTCCTGAAAGACGATATGCCGGAAATCCATAATAAAATACTTGAGGCGGATGCCATCATCCACAGCGTGCCGGTTTATTTCTGGTCGATGACCGCGCAGATGAAAGCCTATCTGGACAGGTGGTGCGCTCTTTTCGACGCGGAATGGAAATGGCATAAGGCTTATTACCCGAAAATGAAAGGCAAACGCATCGGCCTCATCACCGTTTGCGGCGATCCTGATGTTCACACGGCGGATCCTATTGTACACAGTTTCAAATCAACCGTGGACATGACCAAAATGAAATGGATCGGCGCTGTTATGGCCTCAGCATCGGAAAAAGGAGATATTGTCCGGGACGCAAAGGTTAGAGAACAGGCTTTTGAACTGGGCAGTAAAGCGGCAATGCCCTGAAGCCTTTTCCCAATAACAAATCAAGCTTCATCTTAAATAATCTACGTCATCTGCAAACAAAACGATTTTGAAAAGTTTTGACGTTGAACATTACCGAAAGAAAGAGCGCAAAGCTGTTTACAGTCATTCATCCTGATATTGTTATTGCGCTTGCGGCGCTATCTTTATTTCCACTCTGCGGTTCATCTGGCGGCCTGCTTCCGTAGCATTCGTTGCCACCGGCATGGTTTTGCCCAATCCGACGGTTTGAATCCGACCGGCGCTGACTCCCCGCTGAACCAGAAGGTCCCTTACAGAATTTGCGCGTCGAGAAGAAAGGTCCCGATTGTATTCATCCGATCCAACGCTGTCCGTATGCCCTTCAACGCGTATCAGCGTCTCCGGATACCGGGAAAGAACATTTGCGACGCGCTCAATCTCTGAATAAAGGCCGGGCTTGACCACTGTGGAGTTTGTATCAAAAGTTACATCGCCTTTAAAGGTGACCGCAAGAAGGTTGCCTTCGCGGCTAATGGCTGCTGCTTCCGAAGTTGCCATTGCCTCCCGCATGTCTCGCTCCTGGTTGTCCATCATGCGTCCGACTCCGGCTCCGCCAAGCCCGCCGACAGCAGCTCCGATGGCAGCCCCCCAGAGGGTGCTTTGCGTATCCCTCCCAATGACCTGACCGATAATTGCACCCGCCACCGCACCTCCGCCGGCCCCGTATATCGCGCCCGTTTGCGTTTTGGTTTGCGGTGCAGCGCAAGCGACAAAAACAAAAGCAATCACCAGCAAGCTTGCAATTTTAGATTTTTTCATCGATTATACCCTCCTCGAAAAAATATTCATGTCCGGTTCTCCTTATCTGTTGCGCGATCAGATCACCTCAACCTTCAAGCTGATTTTGTTTGAGATGATCACGATTATACAAATGTATCAGCAAGTTGCGTGCCACCAAGCGAAAAAATTAGAAGTTCGGATTCAAGCTCGAATAACAATGGGTTATATTGACAGGAGGAAACAGAAGAAAAGTTTTAAATGATTCGTTTGGCCTCAATATTTGGTGGAACCTCAACATGTTGAGGGATATTTTGGCATAAGGGGAACAGCCTAATCTGGTTCCTTTGTCTCAAGCCGAACTATCTCGAGTTTATTGAATATCGTTTGAAACAAAGTATGTCAGCAAAAAATACCAGTCGCTAAAGGCGTGACGTTGCGAATCACTATTTGAAAGCTGCAACATAAAATCAACCACATGCACAATGGGTCGCCTTAATAAAGGACTCCTGAAGACATTGAGGGCAATAATGATTGAAGATTTGTCTTGGCGTTTTTCATACCCCTTTATGTAGATCATGGTCATGCATCGTCCCGGAGGAACAGGAAGATGACTTAGGATGAAAGGCCGTTTCTGATGGAAAAACAAAACGCACGGCCCGTTCATAGAGCAGGTAATCCCATGCCCAGTTGATTAAAACCATAACCCGGTTGCGAAAACCGATGAGATTGAAAAGATGAATGGCCAGCCACATCACCCATGCAAAAAAACCGGTAAATGTGCGCGAGCCGATGGCGACTCCGGCAGCTTTGCGACCGATGGTTATCATTGAGCCGCGATCCTTATAGATAAAAGGTTGTGGCGCCAGCCCCGCAGTTTGCCTTAATATGTTTTTCGCAGATGTGACACCGGATTGAATGGCCACCTGTGCGACCATCGGCAGGATACGCTGACCTTCCTTGATCGACGCCAGATCGCCGATCACATAAATGTTCTGCTGATCATGAATCTGCAGCGTTTCGTTAACCGCCACACGGCCATCGCGTGTCACCACGATACTTGAAGCGGCGGCAAGCCCTTCTCCCTTAACGCCCGCCGTCCAGATAACCGTGTTCGTCTCAATATACTCAGAACCTTTTAAAACGACTCTGTCCGGATATACTTCAGTGACGACCTCTTTTAAGCGCACCTCCACGCCCATTTCCCGCAGTCGTCCGGCCGTGTAGTCCCGGATGATCGAAGGCATGGACGAAACCAGTTGTTCGGCTGCTTCCAGCAGAATGATCCGCGTTTCGGAAAAATCAATGTCCGGGTAATCTTTTATCAGCGGGCCATGGACGAGTTCCGTGAGCGCTCCCGCGTATTCCACACCGGTCGCGCCGCCACCGGCGATAACAAACGTCAGTAAACTTTTTTTTCTTTTCGCGTTCACTTCTCTCGCCGCCGCCTCAAAGCAGCAGATGATATGATTTTTCAAGGCGACGGCTTCTTCCAGTGTTTTGAGAAAATAGGCGTGCTCTTCGACACCTGGCACACCGAAGGTTGACGTGACGCTGCCGTTTGCCAGAATCAGATAATCATACGATATGGTTTCACCATCCGTCTCGATTTGATGATGCTGTAAATCAATCCGCCGCGCGTGCGCCAGAATGAAATCTATATTCGGTATTTTCCGGAAGACGCTGCGCACGGGATAGGCAATGTCTTCGGCCGTGAGCTCCGCCGCCGCTACTTGATAAAGAAGCGCCAGAAAGGTGTGATAATTATTACGGTCGATCACCACCACATCTACGGGCTGATTAGCCAGCGTGCGTGCCGCCCACAGACCGCCGAAGCCGGCACCGATTATTACAACCTTGGGGTTTTTATTTGAATTTGTATTTTGCAATAATTCATCCTTTTTTAATGCTGTAAAATACTTTTTTGCCGCGATAGTTTGCGGCCTGGCCCAGTTCTTCTTCAATGCGAAGCAACTGATTATATTTAGCCAATCTTTCCGAACGGGTAACGGAACCGCTTTTAATCTGGCCGCAGTTGGTTGCTACTGCCAAATCAGCCATAAAGGTGTCTTCCGTTTCACCGGACCGATGCGATACAACACAGGTGTAACCTGCTTCTTTGGCGCGTTCCATTGTCTCCAGCGTTTCTGTCAGTGTGCCGATCTGATTTAACTTAATGAGAATGGAATTAGCCACACCAAGGGAAATACCTTTCTCCAGACGTTTTACATTGGTGACAAAAAGATCATCGCCGACAATCTGTATTTTACGGCCAAGTTCGTCCGTTAAATATTTCCATCCCGTCCAGTCATCTTCCGCCAAGCCGTCTTCAATGGAAATAATCGGATATTTGCGAACAAGTTGCGCATAGAAACGGACCATATCTTCCGCGGATTTCTGAGGTTTCTTTTCCGCGGATAGAATATATTTCCCCTTGGCAAAGAATGAACTGGCCGCTGCATCCAGTGCAATCATGATATCTTGTCCGGGGCGATAGTTTGCTTTTTCTATGGCCGTCATGATGAGAGATAACGCTTCCTCGTTTGATTTTAAATTAGGAGCAAAACCGCCTTCATCACCAACGGAAGTATTATAGCCTTTACCCTTGAGCACTTCTTTTAAAGAATAAAATACTTCCGAGTTCATTCGAATGCCTTCTTTAAAATTGGGCGCACCCACAGGCATAATCATAAATTCCTGAATATCAACATTGTTGTCGGCATGCTGTCCGCCGTTTAAAATATTTGACTGCGGTACCGGCAGGTCACTGGCGTTGACGCCACCCACGTATCTATAAAGAGGTAAGCCCGATATTTCTGCTGCAGCTTTTGCGCAGGCAAGTGAAACGGCCAGAATGGCATTGGCGCCTAACTTGCCTTTATTGGCTGTCCCATCCAGATCAATCATGGCAAGATCAATTTGACGCTGGTGACGGCAATCCATGCCGATTATTTCCGGACCGATTTTATAGACAATATTTTTTACAGCATTTTCCACGCCCAAGCCGTTATATCTTTTTTTATTGCCGTCTCGCAATTCCAGCATTTCATGTTCGCCGGTGGACGCTCCAGACGGTACGGAAGCTCTTCCTCTAATTCCTGATATTGTTGTTACTTCCGCTTCAACGGTCGGTTTCCCACGGGAATCAAGAATTTCCCTGGCATGAATACTTGTAATTTCTGACATATAAACTCCTTTTAGGATTTAACATCTTTATCATGGGGATGTTAACAATAATTCCCATCGAATTCCTTCATAAAGCATATTCTTGAGTTGATTGTGGGTAATTATACTATTTCCTGCTATTTTTAAAAGAGGTAAATAATATATTGATAACAGCAGGAGGTAATATTTTCTATTGGAACATCCGCCAGTGGGCTTCGTCCCAGTTTTTGCCGAAGGATATTTCGACCTTAAACGGCACTTTCAGTTTGATGACTTCTTCCATTTCTTTTTTGACCAGCGCCAGGACATCGTCCTTTTCCTTTACCGGCGATTCGATGACCAGTTCATCGTGCACCTGCATGATGAGGCGCGCGGCAAGTTTTTTCTTTTGCAGCAGTCCGGCAATGTTCACCATCGCCACTTTTATCAAATCGGCGGCCGTGCCCTGAATGGGCGCGTTGATCGCCATGCGTTCGGCAAACTGGCGCACGGAAGGAATCTTGCTTTTCAGCTCCGGCAGATAGCGGCGGCGATTCAGCAGGGTACAGACAAAGCCATCGCGGCGCGCGCCCTCCAGAATGCCGTCGAGATACGCGCGCACATTTTTATAGCGCCGGAAATATCCGTCGATGTATTCCTGCGCTGTTTTCATGGAAACGCTCAGTTCCTTGGCGAGACCGAACGCGCTCATCCCGTAGAGAATGCCGAAGTTGATGACCTTGGCCTGGCGCCGCATATCGGCATTCACCATCTGCGGGAAAACCCCGAAGACATCCGAAGCAGTGCGAGCGTGAATATCCTCATCGGAGGCAAAAGCCTCGATGAGCGATTCATCTCCCGAAAGATGCGCCAGCACGCGCAGTTCGATCTGCGAATAGTCGGCAGAGATTAAAAAACAATCCGGATCGGCGATGAAAGCCTGACGGATTCTTTTACCTTCCAGCGTGCGGATGGGAATATTCTGCAGGTTGGGATTGGAACTGGAAAGACGGCCTGTCGCCGTGACGGTCTGATTATAGGAGGTGTGAATCCGGCCTGTTTCCGGATGAATCAGCACGGGCAGAGCGTCGACATACGTTGATTTGAGCTTGGAAAGACTGCGGTAAGCGAGAATTTCCGCCGGCAATTCATGGCTGCGGGCAAGATCGGTGAGCACTTCCACATCGGTGGAAAAGCCTTCCTTGGTTTTCTTTCCCGCAGGCAGTTTCAGTTTTTCAAATAAAATGGCCTGCATTTGTTTCGGCGAATTGATGTTGAACTTTTCTCCGGCGAGACGATGAATTTTCTCTTCGGACATGGAAAGCAGTTGCGCCAATTCCCCGGACATTTGTTTTAACAGCCCCATGTCCAACAGCACGCCTTTCCTCTCCATGTCGGCGAGCACCTGCAGAAGCGGCATTTCCACTTTTTGATAAAGCGCCAAGGCATCGATGGTCTTCAGTTGAGCGGTCACGACCGGAGCCAGCCTATAAACGGCTTCGGCTCGCTGTCCCGCGTAGGCGGCCATTGTCTCGAGGGGCACCAACGCCAGCGAATAGGACTTCCCTTTCCCGCCGGCAATATCCTGCGGCGCGGGAATCCGCTCATGCAGATATTCCCAGACCACTTCCTCCAAATCATAGGAATTTTTCGCCGGGTTGAGCAGATACGCGGCCAGTTGCAGATCGTCGGTCGATTGAATTTCGAAATCATCCCGGGCAACGAGGGATGATTTTAAATTATATGTGTATTTTCTGATGCCCGCTTCCTGAAAAATATCGGCCAGCGCGGCGATAACGTCCTTCGCGTTCAACTGCGCGGACGCATTCACATGACTCAGGGGAATATAATAATTTTTCCTGCCGGTGCTGATGCCGATGCCCTGCAAATCCGTTGGCGATTTTGCTTCCCATAACATTTCCAGCGCAAAATCTTTATGGTCTTTCAGTTCCGCGACAAGTTTCGCCAGCGATTCTTTTTCCAGAATATGCGCGCACTCCGTCGGCGGCAACGGCTTATCTTGCCTGATTTGCTGCAGAAGCGAGGAAAATTCAAATTCGCTGAAAAGCTTGGAAAGCGCTTCCTTGTCCGGTTCGCGAACAGCGGCATCCGCAAAATCAAAATCAATGGCGATGTCTTTTCGGATGCAGGCCAGTTGGCGGCTGAGTCTGGCCTGTTCGGCATACTGACGGAAGCTTTCGCGCAGCTTAATATTTTTTAAGTTTTCCGCATTTTTGATCACGTCCTCGACGGAGCCGTATTCCTCAATCAGACGCTGCGCCGTTTTGGGACCGATGCCGGGCACGCCGGGAATGTTGTCCGACGTATCGCCCATCAGCCCCAGAATTTCCACCACCTTGTCGGGACCGACACCGAATTTTTCCTTCACCGCCGCCGCGTCGTAGGTTTTGTCTTTCATGGTGTCAACCATTTTGACATTATCGTCGATCAGCTGCATCAGGTCCTTGTCGCCGGAAACCAGCACCGTCGAAAATCCCCGCTCGTTCGCCCTGGCCGTGAGCGTGCCGATAAGGTCATCGGCCTCCACGCCCTGTTTTTCCAGAACGCAAATGGAGAAACCGCGGACAATGTCCTTGATGTAGGGAACTTGCGGAATCAGATCATCGGGCATCGGCTTGCGCGTCGCCTTGTAATCCTCAAATTCCTCATGACGCGCCGTCGGCCCCTTCAGATCAAACATCACAACAATATAATCGGGCTTGAGATCGCGCCGGAGCTTCAGCAACATATTGGTGAAACCATAAATGGCATTGGTGGGAAAACCTTTGGAGTTTGTCAGCATGGGCAGCCCGAAAAAGGCGCGGTAAATATAATTGCTGCCGTCCACTAAGGCCAGCAGCGGTTTTTTGTTTTCATCTGTGGTCATAACAGTTCCCGATATTTTGATTTTCCTCGCTCGCGCAAATCAGGATAGAGGCGAGCGCCGGAAAGCATGATCGTTTTATTGATTTTCCGGGGCTTCCCGGGTTGTCTCCTGCGCCTGCTGCTGGAGTTGCCTAACCATTTCCTCCGCCTGTTTTCGCATGGCCTCGGATGACTGTTCCATCTCCGTGACCGGCTGACGGTATTCTTCGCTCATGTGTTCGCCCATTTTGCGCCACCTTTCCGTATCGGTATCCATATGTCTCATGGAGCGTTCGGCGAACAATCCGAAAAATACAAAAATCGCTCCGATAATACCGAAAACAATCCACGCCTTTTGAGCGGGAAGATCATGGACGTAAACGCTGGCCATGACCAGATAGTAGACATAGATGGCCATTGATAGAATGCCGCCCGCGTAAGGGATAGCTCCGATAACAGTCGTGATGGGCGAGAGAGCCATCAGATAAGCCCCGCAGCGATAGGCGGTCTCGTAATTTTCCGATGAGCCCATAATTTTCCAGATGACGAACAGAAAAGCGGCGCCGATAAAACTGCCGATTGCGGCGGCGACCGGCATAAAAACAATAAAGCTTAAGCGCGCCATCATTGAATTTTCCTGAGGACCGCTGTATCCGAGTCCCGCAAAATTTAATATCACCTGAACAACACCGGTAATGACACCCATGGCAATAACAAAAACAAGCGGCTCCAGAAATCCGCCTGTTTTGGGCATGCTTTGAAAAAACTCCGCCGGTCTGGCAACCACATTAACCGCTGTCTGCGGCATGGCCGCAAAATTGATTTCTTTCGGTTCCATTTCCCCCCTCCTTTTTTTGTGGAAAATTAAAACTATCAAACCTTTTTATTTGAACATGGTGGACATAGCCAACAAAATTATACGTCGAAAGACGCGTTAATCTTAAATGTCCTTACCGCCCGCATATCCAGAATATCGGTGATGCCGGTTTTTTCTTTTACTTCTTTAAGAAAATTTTCCAGTTCCTCTGCGGTAGCGGCGCTGACGGTAAACCAGATATTGTATGCGTGATTGCGCCGGTAGTTATGCGTTACATTTTTATTGGCGTTCACGATTTGTACAAAAGTTTGTATTTTGTCTTCGGGCACGCGCGCCGCGCAAAGCGTGCTGACGCGACCCAGTTTTGCGCCATCGAACACAGCGCCGATGCGGCGGATAATTCCCTCGTCTTTCATTTTTTGGACACGGCGGATCGTTTCTTCTTCGCTGATGCCGCAGCGCTGCCCCACTTTGAGAAAAGGCTGCTCCTCCAGCGGAAATTCCTTCTGCAGGATGTTTAATATTTTTTTATCGATATCGTTCATGTGAAATTCCTTAAACTTCCTCGCCCCTTGTGGGAGGGGATTGAGGGGAGGGGGAGAACATTAAGTCACCCTCACCCTAGCCCTCTCCCCTCAAGGGAGAGGGAATAGTTATCCGATGCTTTTCAACGGCCTTTGGGCTCGTACAAACACAACGGCTCCTCCGCCAGATAATCTCCCGTCGCTTCATAAGCCCTTGCGCGGCAGCCGCCGCATACCTTGATAAACTCGCAGCGTCCGCATTTACCTTCATATTTGCTGTAATCGCGTAAATTGCAAAATACTTCGGATTTTTCCCATATATTGGCAAAGCTCTTTTTCTTCACATTGCCGCAATCCAGTTCCAGATAACCGCAGGGCTGAACCTGTCCGGTGTGGGAAATAAAACAAAACGTGATGCCGCCCAGACAACCTCTTGTTGATTCATGAAAGTAGCCTCCCGCTTTCTTCACCGGCTTTTCGCCTTTCGGTTTGTTCTGGTGCATGATGCGGAAGTAATGCGGAGCACAGGTGGCTTTGATCTGAATTTCACAACTTAAGCTTTCCTGATGGAACCACATGAGGGTCTCTTCATAATCAGCGGCTGTTATCGCCTGCCCGGCTAAATCTTTCCCTCGGCCTGTGGGTACTAACAGAAATATATGATGCGCCGTCGCGCCTGTGTTTTTGGCCAACTCGAAAATGTCTTGAATCTGATCAAGATTGGTTGATGTAATCGTAGTGTTGATTTGAAATTCCATTCCGGCGTCCTTGAGAATTTCTATTCCAGCCATCGCTTTATCAAACGCGCCTTTTTCCTGACGAAATTTATCGTGGCTTTGTGCGTCCCTGCCGTCAATGCTGATGCTGACTCTTTTAATGCCGCTTTCAATCATTTTACGCGCGACGGCCGGTGTAACCAGTGTGCCGTTGGTTGCCATCACCATGCGCAGACCCTTGTTGGTTCCGTAGGTGGCTATTTCAAAAATATCCGGCCTCAGGAGCGGTTCGCCGCCCGTCAGGATAATCACCGGCGTAGATACGGCGGCGATTTCATCAATGAGTTTGAAACATTTCTCGGTGGAAAGTTCCCCCGAATAAGGACCCAGGCTCGACGCCGCCCGGCAGTGGACACAGTTCAGATTACAGCTGCGCGTCACTTCCCACGCGATCATGCGAGACTTATTTGCCAAACCTTGAATGCCCTTATTTCCCTTCCGTTGATGGTCGCAAGAGTCTATGAGAGAAGAAGAATCTTCATTCATTTCTCCCCGCCCTTGAGGACCGCATATGTCCTTCGGGGCAGAGGATTCTTCCTTCTTTTCTCCCCTCCCTTGAGGGGAGGGGTCGGGGGAGGGTGAAATATTTTCCATAAC
>JASEHT010000066.1 GCA_030018675.1 Smithella sp. | reverse complement strand
GCCCTTTTTTTACCCTATCACGCATTGTTATTTTTTCTTTTCCCAATTACCGCCGTCGCTTTGTACCCACCAGCCGGACTGAGATTTTTCTCTCCAACTATTCGAGAATACTTTCTTTATCTGAGGCACCGAGTCCGCGCCAAGCTTATTTGCGGTAGCGATTTCCTTGTAAAGCGCTTCGCGATCCTTGTTTTCCTGATCTACGAGTTTATTGACCAGGCTTCTTTCCTGCAAATTTAATCCTGCTATATCCCTGGTTTCGATAAGCCCCTTATTGTTTTCACCGATCGCACCCTTATCGTAGAATGTTTTCAACTGTACATATCTGTTCTTCATTGATTCCTTGATGCCGCGGATAGCGGGAGTTGAGGCATCAATATTCACTTCGGCGTATGCCGGTTTCACACCCAATATGAAATCCAAAGAGCTTGTGGGGTCTGACTTCTGGGCGGGCGCCCCCTCGGTCCCGGTGCGAATATCGTCAACGATCTTGTCCGCGGCTTTCTGAACCTCCGCAGCCGGAAAATAGATGTTCACGGTGACACAAGCAACAACAATAAAAACGGCAACATAACTGATTGCTCTGAATATTTTTTTCATAAAATCCTCCCTTTTGAGAAATATTGTTTATTTTAACACACAATCATCTTTTTACGGCACGTTATTTGTTTCTTTTTTTGATTCCTTTATTCTGCTCATTCTTTCGGCCATATCTTTGAAACTGATATGATTATCGGGATTTTGATTGATAATATCCACTCCCCGAAACAACCCCTTTCTTACAAGATATTCTTTGCCGGAGTCGTGAATAAGTCCCCGCAGCTTAAAGATATCATCCTGCAGTGTACACCGCATACCGATTCGACTGTAGGGATAATCCTTGAAAAACTGGTTCACACCGCTGCTTAAGATGGCGGAAATCGCTGCCGAACCGGTGCTGATAATGGAAAGATTGTTAATCGCATCGACACTGATCCGCTTGGGCACACTCCTGCTTGTATCCGTTTCAATCAAAAGATCAAAGCCGGACGGTTGACCGTATTCCATTGAATAATTTTTTAACGATCCCTTGATCAGGCCGGTCATCCGTCCCACCTCTAAGCTCGAGGTAAGCTTTTCCAGATCAATATGATCGAAGCTTGCATCGGCTCCGAAAAATCGTGACGAAGACAATAACCTAGCGGCAGCAATGTTTTCTATTTTGATTTGTCCGCCGAAGATCTGCGCGATCACCGAACCGCGGGCGGTCCATGTCCCATTATGAAAAGTGATGACGGGCAGATTTCCGTTGATTATCCCGGGTAATGGCACGGGGGCTTCCTGTCCGACCATTTGTTGAATATCGATATGTTTGATGCCAAGGTTCGTTGCCGCATGCATGTCGGCTCTCAAAAGATTTTCCGCCCTGAAACCGGCAAGACTGATTTCACCACCGAACACGTTGATATTGATCGGATCAGGCAAAATAAGTCTGTTGCCGGAAAATACAACCGGCGTTACTAATTTGCCGACCCGGATGTGATCTTTTTCCAGCAGATCAAAGGCAACGGTTCCTGTCCGGTTACCGGAAGAAGATGCCGCAGGACCGCCGGTTAAAGCCAGATCATAGGGAAGTGAAACATTAAGCCCGGTCAGCACCAATCTGTTGGACGATGATCGCACGGCACCGTCGCGAAGCGTCATGTCTCCTTCAATCCATTTTTGTTCTCCGGCTATCCTTGTTGTCATTTTGATATCCGCCCCGCCTTCGACCACCAGATCTTTCCAAGCCGGATAATTCTGGATGATGTAATTTTGCGCGGCGACGCTAAACAGCTTTTTGAGCGAAACTTTTTTGGCATGAAGAGACACAAGATTCCTGGCATGAGATAAATCAACGGTAAACTGATAATTGCCGGTCTTAAAAAAATCGCTGGTCCCGGACAAAAAAAGCGAGAAAGGCTTGGGAGAAACTGCGCCCTGCGCTGAAACTTTCACCTTCTTACCCTTGAAGTCCTGATAGTATGTTCCCCACAGAAACTCACCGATTGCGGATTCCATACTGAAATCGAAAGTGCCTTTGCGGTTTTGCTCTGGCTCGTCAATATTGAGTTTAAGTCTGCCGCTTATCTTCTCTGCGGCTTTAGAACCGTCGGGGGAGGCGAAGCCGCCTTCGCGAAGGTCAACAACTGCTTTTGCCTTCCATGTCAGAGTATCCCTGTCCTGCCTGCCCCAGCTTGCCACTTCAAACGTACTTTTGCCCTTTAATGTCCAATCGTGATAATCAGCGGGCAGTAAAGGTTTGATAAGACTGAAAAGTTTCGCAATATCCAGAGATGAGGCATGCAAAGACGTATTCCAAACCCGTGGATTTGCGGCTACAGAAATTTCGCCTTTCAGCAATCCGATATCCGTGCCTGATAACGCCAGCGACGTAATCGAAAAATCGGATGTCTTCTGATCGTACGAGGCATTGAATTGCGCCTTAATATCTTTAACCGCAAGTTGACCATTACCTTCGCCCTGAACAATGTTACGGACTTCCGCCCGAGCATTATCAAAAGAGATCGCATCACTCTTTAGCTTGATATCCGAGGTGAAGACACCATTTTCCAGTCTGTTCTGCCCCCATGAACTTTTATTCAGCACGATCCGCAACGAACCGGAAGCCAGAGGCACGGGTGAAAAACCTGTGATGTCCAATGCTGTGTCCACGGAACCCGTGGCAACTGTATGTTCGGACGTCATGACAAAATCGGTCGTGCCGCTGAGTCTTCCGCTTCCTGCGGGATTAAAATCCCTGACGGTCATATTCATACCCGACATGGAATAAACAGCCGCATCGTTTTTCAAATCCAATCGCCCGTTTTTCACCTCCAGCAGATGGGCCCGCGGCATTTTTTTGAGAATTTCAAGCGGATTAGTTTCCGATTTTTCGTTAAGATAAAATACCCACCCCGGATCAGTAAGGACTAAGGTCTCTATATTAATTTGCAACCAGCCGGTTACACTGCCTTTAATATCCGCCCTGGGCACAAAGATATTGAAGCCTTTTTCCTTCATTTCCTTAATTTGCAAGCCGTTGATGTAACCGCCGAGATGGCGGTTCAGATGAATATCTTCAACATGCAGATAGATACCGGTTACGGGCTGCGCGTACGCAGCAAGCTTATTGACGGCGCGGGGCGACTGCAATAAAGGAAACAAACCGATAAGAACCGCAACAGGCACGGCAAGAATCAATAGGATGATGGCGATGACAATTTTCTTTTTCATGACCCCGAACCATATTTCAAATTACAAGGGAAGCCGTAAATTCTTCGGCTAACATGGTCATAAATTTACTTACCCTTCGTGTTCCATCACTTTAAGATATCTAATTCTTTCCGTCAATGGCGGGTGGGAATAATAAAACCAGACATACCAGGGATGGGGATGCAAATTGGAAAGGTTGTCTTTGGCCAGACGTTTCAGCGCATTAATCATCGGTTCGGATGTGCCTTCCAATTCTATCGCCATCTTATCGGCTTCCCGTTCGTAGCGGCGTGAAACAAAAGCACCCAGCGGGCTGAAGAAAAATCCGATACAACTGAAATAAATCGAAGCCAGAAGCAAACCGGCATAGACCGGCGTCTGTTCCAATCCGAAGGCGTCGTAAAGCGGCGGCCAGTTGACAAGCAGATACACCAGATAAAACCCGGCCAAAGATGCGGCAATCATAAAAACCAACTGCTTCAGAATGTGTTTCTTTTTCCAATGGCCGATCTCATGCGCGAGCACCGCCAGGATTTCTGCATGAGTATGTGAAGCAAGCAATGTATCGAAAAGAACGATGCGCTTGGTCTTGCCGATGCCGGTAAAATAGGCGTTGGTGTGTTTGGATCTTTTGCCTTCGTCAACCTGAAAAATTCCCTTGGCTTTTAATCCGACTTTGGCCAGCAGAATTTCAATTTTCCCTTTCAGTTCCTCATCCTTAATCGGCTCGTATTTATTAAAGAGCGGCGCAATGACCACCGGATAAAGCCACATCAGTAAAATTTCAAACAATGTGAAAAATATCCAGGCCCAGAACCACCAGCTTTTCGGCAGATAAAGGATAAAAGCCATGAAAGCGGAAAGCAGAACGCCCATCAGGATTGCTGAAATAAGTACAGATTTTATTAAATCGGTTAACCAGAGTTTCCAGGTAATCGTGGAGAAATCGTATTTCTTTTCCAGAACAAACGTGTGATAAATGTCGAAAGGGATTCCCGTTGCGCCGCCGATCATCGCCAGGGCCCCGAAGAATATCAGCGCCTGCCAGATCAGATGCAATTCCAGCCCGGCGACCTTGCCGACAAGCAACGGCAGCAAAAGGAATAAAATAGCGAGTTCAAGAACGTCTTCTGTCAGATTTTCCTTGTTCTCCAGGCGCGAATTGTCGCAGGTGTAATCCACCATTTTGTTCAGAGTCGCTTCATCAATCGCGCCCTGAAAAACCGCAGGAATTAGTTTTCCGTGTTGGCGCAAATGCCCGATGTTGAGTTGCTGTAAAACAAACCGCCAGATTATCCGGCCGATAAATAAGACTAAAAAAATGATCAAAAGCTTTGTTTCCATCAGAAGTCCATTTCAAGAGATGGATAATAATTTACACAATCCTGCTTTGGGGTCAATAGGTAAACTGTTCGATCTGCCTCCACACCACTTCCTGTGTCGCTCTACTCTTGAAATATAAAAAGAATGATCATTATCCTGCTTCGCTTCCCTACATGGATAATTCGATTTGATCTTCGCTATAGCTCAGAGAATCTCACTACGGCTTACGCTTTAATGAGCCTTGATTTTTCGAAACGTAGTGCTTGCTCGGAAAATTGTAGAGCGAATTATCCCGCCACCTTTAGGTGGCAGGGACAAACATCATCCCGATTCATCAGGATTCGTTTTCAGCTTGGCTCATTCCCACGGCGCTAAGCGTCTGGGATAATTCGACCAGCAAGCTTCAGCGCACTCCGTTTCTGAAGCTTGGTCTCATTAAGATTCCTCTTGACAAAAATTATGACCGGCGGTATCATGCCAGTTAACGTAAGGTGGCTTTAGCTTGAAAAACAATTGTGATATCGAAGGATTGCCTTATTTGATGCTTTTCAATCAAGCGGCAATAATTCATTGATTTAAAAGGAAATAATTAAAAAAACGGGGGTATAAAAATGTCCGCTTTTGTCAAAAAAACAATCGGTCAATTAGTTAAGGAGACAGCCGAGCGCTATCCGGAAAACACGGCTTTGGTTTGTCCGGATTTCGGCATTCGCCAGACTTATGCTGAATTTTATCAAACCTGCCGGCAAGTCGCCAAAGGACTGATGGCCATCGGCATTCAGCGCGGCGATAATGTCGCCGTCTGGACAACCAATATTCCCGAATGGGCGCATCTGGCGTTTGCCCTGGGCATGACCGGCGGTGTTCTGGTGACCGTCAACACCAATTATCAGACGCATGAACTGAAATACATTCTCAAGCAGTCTGATTCCACAACACTTTTTTTAATGGAATCCTACCGTGATGTTAATTTCTACAACAACGTCCGCAATATATTACCGGACATTGATCATCACTTGGCGGGACAGCCGGTTTCGGAAGATCTCCCCGCTTTAAAAAACATTGTTTATATCGGGAAAAGAGAAAGCACGCCGGGCATGCTGCACTTCGGCGAAATGGTCAAGATGGGAGAGGCAATTACGGATAAACAGCTGGACGATCGGCTGAACAGCCTCGATGATAGCGACGTCATCAATATGCAGTACACATCCGGCACCACGGGATTTCCCAAGGGCGTGATGCTCACGCATCACAACATCGTCAATAACGCCCGCATGGTCGGCGACGTCATGGGCATGACCGAGAAAGACAGCCTGCTGATTCAGGTGCCGCTCTTTCACTGCTTCGGCTGTGTGATGAGCACGCTCAATTGCGTCTATCACGGCTCCACCATGGTGATTGTGGAATTTTTCGATCCACTCAAAGCGCTTCAATATATCGCCGCGGAAAAATGCACGGCTATCAACGGGGTGCCGACCATGTTCATCGCAATTCTGAATCATCCCGATTTCGACAAGTATGATCTAAAATCCCTGCGCACGGGCATCATGGCAGGAGCGCCCTGCCCCGTTGAAACCATGAATCAGGTAAACACAAAAATGCATTGCCCGGAAATCGTTATCGCCTTCGGCCAGACCGAGTGCTCTCCAGTAATGACCATGACCAGACGCGATGATCCGGTCGAACTGCGCGTTTCCACCGTGGGCAGGCTCCTGCCGGACATTGAAGGTAAAATCATTGATCCCGATACCGGCATGGCTTTGCCACCCGATACGCAGGGAGAAATCGTCACCCGAAGCGAGTGCGTCATGAAGGGTTACTACAAAATACCGGAGGCGACGGCGGCCGCGATCGACAACGATAAATGGCTGCATACCGGCGATCTCGGAGAAGTGGATAAAAACGGTTATTTCAAAGTGACCGGCCGCATCAAGGATATGATTATCCGCGGCGGAGAAAATATTTATCCGCGTGAACTGGAGGAGTTTCTTTTCACCCACCCCAAAGTTGCCAATGTTCAGGTGGTTGGACTGCCGGATAAAAAATACGGCGAGCAGGTTCTGGCCGCCATTCAATTAAAAAGCGGACAAACCGCCACATCCGAAGAATTTGTCGAATACTGCAAAGGAAAAATCGCCCGCCATAAAATCCCCAAATACTGGGAATTTGTTGACGTCTATCCGATGACGGCCAGCGGCAAGATTCAGAAGTTCAAGATGAAGGAGATGTTTGAGAAAAAATATCCGGCTTAAGATTCCCTCGCCCTCGAGGGGACAGGGCTAGGGTGAGGGTGAAAATAAAAGAGCCCCCCTCCCCTCAATCTCCTCCCACCAGGGGCATGGGGAAGATTTAGTATGACAAAAAAAGAGGTAAAAATTATGAGCAATATAATTGATCGTGACACCATTGGAGACATGGCGCGCAGAGCGGCCACAAAGTACGGCGACAAGACCGCCATCATTTTCCGTGATGTGAAACTGTCGTTTTACGATTTGGAACGCGAAGCCCGGCGTTTTGCCAATCTCATGACAAGCTACGGCATAAAAAAAGGCGACCGGGTGGCGGTCTATGCCTACAATTCGCATTATTATCCGATCAGCATGCTGGGACTCGCGAAAATCGGCGCCATTCAGGTGCCCATCAACTACATGCTCAACGCGGAAGAAATATCCTACATCATCAATCACTCCGGTTCGCGGATCTTCATCGTGGAAGACGCGCTTTATCCGGCCATCTCCGGCAGTCTGGATAAATTCTCCGCGGTGGAGAAATGGGGATTCATACCCCTGGAGGGGAATCATAATTTCCCCGGCCATTTTTTCAACCTGATTACGGAAATGGCCCAAATGTCCTATGATGAGCCGCAGGTTGATGTGAGCGCGGAAGACATTGTGCAGATTCCCTATACCAGCGGAACGGAATCAAAACCCAAAGGCGCGATGCTTTCGCACCGCGCGCTGATGTCGCAATATCACAGCTGCATTTTCGACGGCCAGTACGAAACGGATGATGTCAGCCTTCACGCCCTGCCCCTGTTTCATTGCGCCCAGCTTCACTGTTTTTTGATGCCCTATCTGTACGTCGGCGCCACCAATGTCATCATGCACAAAGCCGACGCGGCGGAAATGATCCGGCTTATCGAAAAATATCAGATTACGCATATGTTCGCGCCGCCCACGGTCTGGATCGGAATTCTCAATCATCCGACGTTCAAAAACTACAATCACGCGAGCCTCAAGAAAGCCGCCTATGGCGCGAGCATCATGCCGGTGGAAATCATCAAGCAGTTGTCCGTCACATTCAAAGGCCTGAAACTCTGGAATTATTACGGCCAGACGGAAATGGGTCCGGTGGCGACCATCCTGAAACCCGAAGATCAGCTTTTGAAACCCGGCTCCGCCGGCAAGCCCGTTCTCAACGTGGAAACAAGGCTGATGGACGATGACGGTAGGTTCGTTCCGCTGGGAGAAGTTGGAGAAATCGTGCATCGTTCCGGCCACGTCATGACCGGATACCTCAACGATCCGGAGAAAACCAACGATGCTTTCCAGTTCGGCTGGTTCCACAGCGGCGATCTGGGACGCTTCGATGACGACGGCTATCTCTACGTTGTCGATCGCAAAAAGGATATGATCAAAACCGGGGGTGAAAATGTCGCCTCCCGCGAGGTTGAGGAAGTGCTCTACCAGTATCCCGGCGTTGAAGAAGTCGCGGTCATCGGTCTACCCGATCCCAAATGGATAGAGGTCGTCGCCGTTGTCGCTGTTCCGAAAAAGGACGTGTCTCTCAGCGAGAAGGAAATCATCTCGTTTTGCAGAGATCGCCTTGCCGGTTTCAAATGCCCGAAGAAAGTTTTTATTGCCGACAAGCTCCCCAAAAATCCTTCGGGAAAAATTCTGAAACGGGAACTCAAGGAACAGTACAGTTCATAATCGGAAGAGGAGTTTTTCAATTATGGAAGAGAAGGACGAGCAATTCACATCCATCGGTGAAATAGCGCAGAAGTTGGACATCAGCCAGCGCACCATCCGCTACTACGAGGAAATCGGTCTGCTCAATTCCATCAAGCGCGTTGAAGGCGGCCGCCGCATTTACACCGACGTGGATTTCCGTAGGCTGAAATTAATCAAGCGCCTGAAAATCATGGGGATGACGTTGTCGGAAATGCAGGAACTCGAGGCCATGTGGACGATTGAAAAGTCTACTGACAAGGTTCTGGGACGCCTGCTGGAACTTTTGAATAATCAGTTGCGCAGGTTGGACGACCGCATTTCCGACTTGAATATCCTGCGCAATGAGATTATAGAATATCAAAAAAGGATTAAATCCAAAATCGGCAAATGATCATCCGTGAATTTTCAGGTTGCAAAGAAACCGTTCCGCAATAGCAAAACGCGTTCCGTATCCTCCGCTGGCGGAGGTGTCCCGATGAGGAATCGGGACGGAGGTGGACAAGATATTTGAATGAGTCCACCCCCTTAATCCCCCGCCGGCGGGGGACACGCAAAACATATAAGGAGTGATTTATAAACATGGAAAAATTTTTCTATCCGCGCAGCATGGTGGTCATCGGCGCATCCGTTAAAAGACTTAATCTGGGCCACATCATCGTTCTGAACAACCGTCAGCACGGCTATGAAGGAAACATCTACGGCGTGAGCCGGGAAGAAGGAGATATCGCGGGCGCGCCCGTTTACGACAGCGTTGAAAAGATTCCGGAGGTGCCGGATGTCGCCATTATCATTTCTCCCGCGCAGACCGTTCCGGACTTTATGGAAGACTGCGGCAAAAAGGGCATTAAACACATTGTGATTGAGTCGGGCGGGTTCAGCGAGTATTCGGAAGGCCAGAATGTCCTGGAAAAAAAGGTGTTGGACATCGCCGAGAGCTACGGCATCCGCTTTATCGGCCCCAATTGCATCGGAACGATTAATTTCGACATCAAAATGATGATGCCTTTCGGCTTTTTCCCCAGGACAGCGCCCGGCGGTCGCGTGGCCATGATTGCTCAGAGCGGCGGCGTGGGCGGCTCTTATCTGGGCACATTCGGCGACAACGCGATTGTTCCCGGCAAATTCGCCGCCATCGGCAACAAGCTGCAGATCGATGAAGTCGATGTGCTGGATTATCTGCTCAAGGATGACAAAACGGACGTCGTCGCGATGTATCTGGAAGGTTTCAAGCGCGGCAGAGCTTTTTTTGATCTGGCGGTTCAATCCGACAAGCCGCTGATTGTTCTGAAATCCAACCGCAGCAATCTCACCGCGAAGATCGCCCAGTCTCATACCACCGCCCTTTCCGCCGATGATTCGTTAGTTGACGGCGCATTCCGTCAGGCGGCGGTCATCCGCGTGGAAGACGATATTGACTTTATCAACGCCGTGAAGATTATCCGGCTTCCGCTGATGAAAAGCAAACGGGTCGCGGTCCTTTCGCGTTCCGGCGGACACGCCGTCATGAGCGTGGATGCTTGCGCGAAATTCGGATTCACGCTGGTGGATTTTCCGCCTGCGTTTATCGATAATCTGAAATCCATTTACAACACGCGGGTCATTGCTCATCAGAATCCTCTCGATCTCGGTGAGATTTTCGACTACACCATCTTTACCAAAATCCTGGAAGAGGCCATGAAACTGCCCGATGTGGACGGCGTCCTGTTCAATCACCTCTACATTTCCAATTACGAGGCGGAGATGTCGCGGGATTTCTTAAGCAACGTCGGCAGGCTTGTTCAGCAATATCAAAAACCCGTGGCCATGACGATGGTTACCGATGCCCAGGAATTAATGACTGTTTCAAAAACTCAGGGATATCCCATTTTCACAACGCCGCTGATGGCCGCCAAGGCGCTGAATATGTCGGCCAACTATTATGAGGAAAAGACGGCGCGTGACGCAAGAGGCAGCAATATTCAGACGACACTTGATATGGCAGTTGTCGATAAAATCAAAGACAACTGTAAAACTCAAAAAAGAATTCCTTTAACCGATGAAGCTCTGCAGATTGCCGAAGCCGCGGGCATTAAAAGTATTGCCGGCGTTACGGTCAAATCCGCGAAAGAAGCCGGCGACGTTTCGCTTCATTTCCCCGTTGCCGTAAAACTGCTTTCCCGCGACGCGTCCCATAAATCCGACATCGGCGGCGTACGCCTGAATATCAAAAATCACCGCGAGCTTAAAAAAGCGATTTCCGGCATGAAAAAATCTTTCAACGAACTCACACCGCGACCGAAAATTGACGGTTTTCTGATTCAGGAAATGTCCGGTGAAGGTGTGGAATGCTTTGTCGGCGGCCGTCAGGATCCCGTCTTCGGACCGATTGTGATTGCGGGATTGGGCGGAATTTTCCTGGAAATCTTCAAAGACACGTCTATTCGACTTGCGCCGGTAACGAAAAGCGAAGCGCTGGATATGCTCGGGCAACTGCAGGCCTCTCCGGTTCTGCGGGGAGCCAGAGGAAAGAAGATTGCGGATATCGAAGCGCTGGCCGATGTAATCTGCCGCGTATCAAATCTTCTGGCATCGGTTCCGGATTTAGCCGAAATAGATTTG
>JASEHT010000065.1 GCA_030018675.1 Smithella sp. | reverse complement strand
ATGGAAACGGGCCGGGGCAATTTCGATATTGCCATTGCCTTAAGTATTATCCTGCTGTTGTTGGCTTTTTTTGTTAACTTCATGCTGACGCAGATTCAGCAGAGGCAGCGTCCGCGATGAATGCACAGCCCCTCATCAGGTTAGAAAATATTATTCTGCGGCGCGGCGGCGCAACCGTTCTGGATATACCCGAATTTCATGTACAAAACGAAAGAGTTCTGGCGCTCATCGGACCCAATGGTGCGGGAAAATCAACGCTGCTTTTAATGATGGCAGGATTGTTGAAACCAAAGCAGGGCAAGATTTACTTTCAAGGGAAGCCTGTGGAAAGCAGCGCGGACATGGCTTCGTTGAGGCGTCATGCCGCAGTGGTGTTTCAGGAACCGTTGCTTTTGAACAGTTCGGTTTTTGACAATGTTGCGCTCGGCCTCAAATTCAGAAAACTCAAAAATAAAGACTTGGAGTCGAGGGTTCAAACGGCGCTGGATTATTTTGGCATAACCCATCTGACAAAACGTTCGGCCAAAATGCTTTCCGGTGGTGAAGCCAAAAGAGTGTCGTTGGCACGGGCGTTTGCCATACAGCCGCAAGTCATTCTGCTTGACGAAGCCTTCAACTCGCTCGATCCGCCCTCGCGGGAAACGATTATAGAAGAACTGCAAAACATTCTGGAAGAAACAAAAATAACCGCCGTCCTGGCTTTGCACAACAGGGAAGAAACGCTTAGGCTCGCTCATGATGTTGCCGTGATGAGCGAAGGCAAAATAATTCAGCAGGGATCTGCCGCTCAAGTTTTTCAGGAACCGGTTAATGAATTCATTGCTAATTTTGTGGGGACGGAAGTGATCCTGGAAGGCGTCGTCCGTGATAGCAGAGAGGGATTAATAGATGTCGATGTGAATGGCCATATCATCGCGGCTGCGGGGAATTTCCAATACGGACAGAAAGTTTATTGTTGTCTGCGTCCGGAAAATGTTACCATTTCCCGGGATTTTTCCGGGAAGATCAGCGCGCGCAATGTTTTTGAGGCAAAGGTTTCCAGGATAATGCGACAGGGTTTTTTTTATAAGGTTAAATTGGATTGCGGATTCCCTTTGGTGGCCTATGTCACAATACCTTCATGTGAAGATTTAGGCATTGCTCCGGACGCTACCGTAAAGGCGTCTTTTAAAGCAACCTCCGTGCACGTTATCCGCCGAGAAAAGTGATGATTATTTTTGATCCGACAATTATAAAAACTGGTTCAAATAATCATTTTTCAATCTTGAGAAGTCGGGCGGCTTCTTCCATTTCCAAAGGCTCCTTTAACTTGGCCAGCATTTGCGGCGATTCCTGAAAATTCTCCAGGGCGTTGAAAAACCTGTCCAGAACGTCACCGCTGTAGGTGGGTATCAAGAAAAGGTGGGTGTGAGGAATTCTCCGGCCGCGGGCGTAAAGGAAAACAAAATCGGGAGTAAATGTTTTCATCATTTTGCCGGAAACAATCTTCGCAACCTTGAAGAGACTGGCATTTTCCTCATCGGTCAGTTCATGCCACCAGGGCACATGCCTTTTAGAGATCACCAGGCAATGGCCTTTGGTATAAGGGTGAATATCCAGAATGCACATGGATAATTCATCTTCATAAATGATGTGCGCCGGAGCCTTGCCGGCGACAATGTCACAGAATACGCATTCTGCTTTTTCTGCCATCTGTTTCTCCTTTAAATTTTCTTGTCATTTCAATCATGCTTAGGGGATAGCCTTTTAAAACGAGAGCCAATCCATGCATGTAATCATCCGACCACTTTAAATTATATTGATTGGAATAAAGTCGCAAGAAAGAAATGGTTTCATCATGTTTTAAATAATTCAGAGAAAGGACCTCTGCCGGGAGCAAAAGCGCTCTGAGCTGAGACAGATCATCAGTAGAAATGAAATTCTCCGCGATGGCTATAAATTGGAAGCGGTTTCCCATGATAAGATGGCGAAGAAGAATAATTTTCTGATGGGTCAATTTGACAATATTATCAAAAACAATGATGTGTCTGTCCGGGGAGCATACGCAGTTCGCAATGCGATGCCGGAGGGACTTATAACGCATTTTCTCGCCACTGTTCTTCAATCGTGCAGGCAATCCAAGTTGCTTTGTCAATTCATTGCAGATGGTGTTGGGTGTCTGACTGAAATCCGCAAAAGAAAATTGATTTTCATCGGATAATAAAAGGGATATTTCTTTGATGAGAGAAGTCCGGCCTATACCGTACTTTCCTTGAAGAATGACATTTTTCCCGCTCCTCAGTAACTGAACGATTCGTTTGATTTCTTTTTTACGTCCGGCAAAGACCATATCAATTATCTATAAAGAGCTTCTTTTTCATGGCGTTAAATGTTTGATTGCTCGATGGCGGCGATTAATTTATTGATGTCATTGGTTTGGCCTTGGGTTCCGGATATCAGGGATTCGATCGTGGACAGTTCCTCATGGATATATTTTGTGGCCTGGCCGCGCATTTCTTCAATGGCGTTGTTGATGCTCGTTTCCCACTGGTATGCCAGACGCGACAGATTGATTTCCACCTCCTTCGGAATTCCCTGAATAAAGTGCCTTTCGAAAATTTTTCTGAACACGATCATGGGAATCAGAAACCAGATTAAGTCGAGGTGGATGTCGAAGGATTTGGTAAAAGAAATGTCCGGATGATCCGGTTCGGCCACTTCAATATTCCAGTCCACTTCCGTCAGTTTTATGCCGAGAACATTTTCAATGTTGTCTCCGAGAAATTTGCGGAAGGCTTCCAGCGAGCGAGAAAAACCGGCGTGCGATTTCTTCAGCGTGCCCAGGAAGTTCTGATGTTCGTTTTTTGAGATGGTGCGCATTTCAGAGGAAAGCGTTTCTGAAACCCAGGCTTCATAGCGACGGGAAATCTTCCAGAGATTCCCGCGCCATGATGCGATATCACTTTGAAGATTTTCTCTGACTTTTTTTGTCAGCGGGGCCTTGAACTGTTCCAGGTATGTTTCAATCAAAGAACGTGTCTGGCGTTGATGCTCCCGGGAAATAATGCCCAATTCTTCCCTCATGAGATCTTCATTAACTTTTTCATTCAGGATGCGCTCGCGAAGATTTTCCCTGTTTTGGTCCGCCTGCAGGGAAGCATGAAGGGCGATTCTTAAGTAGCTGAGGCAGTTTTGCTTCAGGGAACGGGTCTTATGCAACAGAATTCTTAAAAACTCGGAATCTCTATTGCTGCAGATTGTTTTAAAAATGTTCTCCTCCACAATGTTTCTATAGAGTTCGGTATTGTTTTTTATGGAATAAAGATAAACAGGTAAAGTGCGGCGTAGTTCCCGTTCGAGGGTTTCCTGAAAAAAGGAAACGACTTCTTTTTGTTGTTCGGTAGATAAAATATCCGCTTTGGTCAGCAGCAGGATGATGTTGGGCGTGTGAAGGGTCAATTCTCGAATCAGGTTCAGATCATGTTCCGATAAGGGGCGATCCGAGCTTACCGCGAGCAGAGCGGTTCCCACCGCCGGAAGCCAGTGCTCGGAGGTTGACTGATGATATTTATAAACGCTTCCCAATCCCGGTGTGTCCACAAGACGCAATCCGGGATATTTCCGCATGGAAGGCAATTCGATATCCACGATCGCCACGTTTTTTTCATTGCCCGGATTTTTGGCTTCCGATGTGAATTCGGCAATATGGCTCAGGGGAATTTCTGTCATCCGTCCGTCAAAATGACGGATCAAAGCCCTTTCTTTATTTCCGTACTGGAGGCGGGTGATGGCTGTTGTAACGGGAATAGCGCCGACGGGTAAAACGTTTTGCCCCAACAGACTGTTCAGAAACGAACTTTTGCCGGCCTTGAACTGCCCCATAACGGCGACATCTATCGGCGGATCTTCCTCCAGAAGGATTCGGGCGGCTTCGAGTTGACGATGCAAAGCAATGATCTGGAACCGTTCACAGGCTTCGTGAATAATCCCGAGAATCTCACGGATATCTTTGACGTTTATGGTTTCCGGTATTTTTTCCATAAAAAACTCCTTCAGGTCAATATCCTGTAGGAGTCATCAGCAACAAAGGCGGTTAATTTCAGGTGAACTCCATCACCGATTTTTTCTAAAAGTATAGAAACAAAGTATTTTAGTCAATAATATTTTTTGGCTTTAACTCTGTAAGCTTTTTTTTTGATCATCAAAATATATTGGAAAATTCAATAAAATAAATTATAAACTGCATCAAACACATGAAGGAGCCGTGCCATTTTGAATTACGATGTTTATCTGAAGAAATTAATCGCCGGCGAAAGGGTGAATCCATTTCTGGATTTTCTGGGAATCAAATTGGAAGAACTCAAAGAAGGATACGCCCGTTTTCGTATGCCTGTTCGTTCTGAGTATTTGCAGGGAGCCAAAGCCATGCAGGGCGGTTTGATTGTTGCTATGGCTGATGAGGCGATTGCCCATGCAATAATGACCCGCTTAAGCCCAGAAGAAGGTCTTACCACCATAGAATTAAAGAGTAATTTTCTGGCCGGCGTCAGTGATGGCGATCTTGTTGCCACGGCGACTGTTTTCAAAAAAGGGCGAAGCCTGGTTATCGGTGATTGCATCGTGACCGATCATCAGGAGAAAAATATCTGCCGTGTATCGGCCACCTTCCTCCTTTTAACGAAAAAGTAAAATAAATAAACAGTTATAACGAGCATATCCTTGTTGACGAGCAGTCGCATATTGTGCTAAATAGCCGCAGATTTGTGCAGTCTGACAAATTGCAAGAACTAGAAAACAGGATGTTTTCATTGATAGATTTGCATACCCATTCGATTTTCAGCGACGGCGAATTAGTGCCGGCGGAACTGGCGCAAAGAGCGCTTACAGCCGGTTATCAGGTTATCGCCATCACAGATCATGTCGATCATTCCAATGTGGATTTCGTTATTCCCCGGATTATCAAGGTCTGTTCCAAAATCAATGAGGACGGCAGAATTAAGGTTATTCCCGGTATTGAGATTACGCATGTGGCGCCTTCTCAGATCGCCGCTTTGGCTGATGAAGCAAGAAGCCTGGGGGCAAAGATTGTTCTGGTGCACGGAGAAACCATTGCCGAGCCCGTTCCTGCCGGAACCAACCGGGCCGCCCTGAAATCCTCCATTGATATTCTGGCGCATCCCGGCCTTCTGACGGATAAAGAAGCGCGTCTGGCGGCGGACAGGGGTATTTATCTGGAAATAACAACGCGGAGAGGCCACAGTTTAAGCAACGGTCATGTAGCGCAGATGGCAAGAAAGTACAAAGCCAAACTCGTTTTGAATAACGATGCTCATTCCCCCGCTGATTTTGTAGGGGGAGAAAATGCAAAACGCGTTGCGCTCGGCGCCGGGCTGAACGAAAAGGAAATATCCGCTATGTTTGAAAATTCGCGAAGGATGGTCAAAAAGTTGGAAGCATGAAAAGAAAAAAAAATTCTGATCCTTTGAAAATTTGCCTTTTAACTTATCGGGGAAATCCAAATTGCGGCGGACAGGGCGTTTACATCAAACATTTAAGCAAGGCGCTTAGTGATCTCGGACACGAGGTCGATGTATTATCGGGGCCTCCCTATCCGCATCTGGATTCGAATGTTCGTTTGCACCGGCTTCCCAGCCTGGATCTTTATAACGCCGAACATCCCTTTCGATTGTCCAAGGCAAGCTCTTTGATCAATCCCCTGAACATGTATGAATTTCTGACCATGTGTTTAGGGAGATTTCCCGAACCCTACACGTTCGGTGTTCGGGCTTATAATTATCTGCAGAGGCACAAAAAGAAATATGATATCGTGCATGACAATCAGTGCCTCGCTTACGGTATCGGGAAAATAGCGCAGAACGTTGTGCCTACTATTGCAACGATTCATCATCCCATCACTGTTGACCGTCAGGAAGAATTCAAGTCGGCAACGTCAAAATGGAAAATCAATAAAATCAAAAAATGGTATTCGTTTATCGGGATGCAGAAGGAGGTGGCGAGGCAGTTGTCGCATATCGTGACGGTTTCGGAATGCTCCAAAATTGATATTGCCAAGGAATTTTCCATCAACGAATCAAAATTTCGGGTTGTACCCAACGGCATCAACAGAGAATTCTTTTATCCGGTGAATAACGGTTCGCGGCCGGAAAATTCCATCATCGTGACCAACAGCGCCGATACGCCTTTGAAGGGTTTGCGTTACCTGCTGGAAGCTGTTCATCTGATCCGAAAGAAGCAACCCGTTCACCTCACCGTTATCGGAGAACCCAAAAAGAACGGCACCATTAAAAAACTTGTGGCGGAACTGGGAATCGGCAATATTGTAAAATTTACCGGCCGGATCAGGAATGAGGAGTTTGCCGATTATTATGCGAAAGCGACCCTAGCGGTTGTTCCGTCATTATATGAAGGATTCGGTCTGCCTGCGGCTGAAGCCATGGCTTGCGGTGTGCCTCTGATCAGCACCAGCGGTGGCGCTTTGCCGGAAGTGGTGGGCGATGCCGGTATTATCGTGCCTCCGGCCGATGCCGAGGCTCTGGCTAAGGAAATCATACATTTATTGAATAATCCCGATCAGCGCAAAAAGATGGCTCAGGCCGGTATCGAACGGGTTGACGCGATTTTCAACTGGTCGAAAGCCGCCGGCGATATGGTGGAAATATACCGAGAGGCCATTGATGATTACCGTAGAAATTAACAAACTGAATTTGAAACCCCGTGACGTTGTTCTTGATGCCGGCTGCGGACTAGGCCGTCATCTGCGTCATCTGGCAAGAATCCCTAATCTGAAAATATTCGGCATTGATAAGAACACCTGGGCTTTGCGGGAAACCGCCAAGTCTTTGGAAACGCAGCCCGACGCCCAAACAAAGGATTATCTGGTTTCCGTCGCCGATATCAACAGGCTTCCCTTTGCCGACGCGTCATTTGACTGCATCATTTGTTCGGAAGTATTGGAGCATATTCCCGACCACCGGAACGCAATCAGGGAACTGGACAGGATACTGAAACCGGAGGGTACGTTGGTCGTCAGCGTCCCCCGTTATTTCGCGGAGAGAATCTGCTGGTTAATCTCCCGTGACTATTATCATGAAGAGGGCGGCCATATCCGGATTTATAAGAAGAAACAACTCTATCAGATGTTGATCGGGCAGGGATTCAATTGCTGGAAAATAAATTACAAACACGCGCTTCATTCTCCGTACTGGTGGCTCAAATGCCTTGTTGGTCTGAAAAATGAGGAACACCCGCTGGTAAAATCATACAGGAAATTTCTGGAATGGGACATTATGAAAAAACCGCGGCCGGTGCGGATTCTGGAAGAAATGTTGAATCCTTTGATGGGAAAGAGCATTGTTTATTATCTTAGAAAAGGCTGAATCTGATGGAACTTAAACTATCCGTAAGCGAAGAACTAACGCCTGTTTGTCTGGAGAAGATCGGCGCTTTCATATTGTCCATCCAAAAAGAAAACGGAGAAATTCCATGGTCGATAGGCGGTAAGACGGATCCGTGGGATCATGTGGAAAGCGCCATGGGGCTGACCACGGGCGGATTCTACACGGAAGCGGCGAGAGCCTATGAATGGCTGGCCGTTGCGCAGCTGGAAGACGGCAGCTGGTGGTCGGAAACGCTCGATGGGAAAATTGTCAATTCCAGCAAGGAATCCAATTTTTCCTCGTATGTCGCTGTCGGTGTTTTTCATCACTATTTGGTGACACGCGATCTGAAGTATTTGAAAAAAATGTGGCACACGGTTTCGCAGGGCATTCAATTCGCCGTAAATCTGCAGGCGCCGGAAGGAGAAATATACTGGGCCAGGAACAAATCCGGCGCGGTTGACAAAATGGCGTTGCTGACCGGTTCGAGTTCCATATACATGAGCATCAAGTGTGCTCTGGCCATAGCGAAAATTTTAGGGAAGAAACGCCCGGGTTGGCATAAAGCGATGGACAAGCTCGGTCATGCCATCCAAAACCGTCCCGACCTTTTCAATATGATCAAGTCCCGGTATTCCATGGATTGGTATTATCCTGTTTTGTGCGGTGCAATCACCGGCGGCGAAGCCAGGAAGAGAGTCTCCCATTTGTGGGAAAAGTTCGTCGTGCCCGATTGGGGTGTACGCTGCGTCAGCGACCGTCCCTGGGTGACGATGGCGGAAACGGCGGAGTTTATTCTGACACTTGCGGCCATTGAGGACCTTCCCCGGGCCAGGACGATATTCAGCTGGCTGAATGACAAGAGGTTTTCCGACGGTTCATTCTGGATGGGCGTGACTTTCCCGGACGGGGTGATTTGGCCGGAGGAAAAGACGGCCTGGACAGCCGCAGCGGCGATGCTCGCCTGGGACGCTTTAAACGAGATAACGCCTGCGGGCAAGATTTTTAATCACAGATTCTGGTCTTCGTTGAACAAGTGAACATTAGCGCCCTGCTGTGTTTTTTCAATATCACGGTTCCGGTCCGCTTTATGAATACATCCTTTGCTGATGAATCCCGTCTAATGGTGTGAAAAGTTGAGAAAAGATCATCGTCCATACTACGTCAAACGTTATTACGTAAAATTCCAGAAATGGTACGCGCAATATTTTCTGGCGCATCAGTTTGAATATTTCGGCAAAGGGGTTGTATTTATGAAACCCTGGCAAGTAGAAGTATTCGGGGGCCCGGTGTATCTGGGAGATTACACAACGGTAATTGCCACGCCCGATCGAAAAGTAAGATTTTCGGTGTGGCCGGTCTGGATGGGCCGGGGAAAAATAGAAATCGGCAGCTATTCTCTTATCTGTCCCGGTACGAGAATCATGTCGGCGACGTCTGTCAAAATGGGAGAATCCTGTATGACGGCTCAAAATGTCAGCATTGCCGATGCCGACTGGCATGGTTTATACGACCGCAGTATGCCGGTGGGCAGCACCAAGGAAGTGATCATCGGAAACAACGTGTGGATTGGAGACAGCGCCATCGTGGGCAAGGGGGTGACCATCGGAGACAACGCTGTTATCGGCGCCGGCTCGGTGGTGGTGAAAGACATCCCGGCCAACGCGATTGCCGCCGGCAATCCGGCGACGGTCATCAAGTATCTTGATCCGGATATTCCGCTGAAAACGAGAAAAGATTGGCTTGAACATCCGGCAAAACTGGCCGCTGATTTTGAAATGATTGATCGCGCAACGATGAAGGGGAACTCCATAGCCGGATGGTTCCGGTCGATGCTTTTTCCCCGGCAGGGAGATTAAAAAATGAGAGTCGCTATTGTTGCTCCGCCGTATCCGCTTGAAGAAATGCCCTCTCCGCCGCTGGGCGTGACGTATGTGGCCGCGGCGTTTTTGGCCGCCGGAGCGGATGTCCAGATATTCGATTACATCGTGTCTGGATATTCCAAGGAAAAACTGGCGAGGCAATTGGATTTGTTCAAGCCGGACGTTGTCGGCTCCACGTCGGTGACGATGAATTTTTTCGACGCGCAGACGATACTGCGTGATGTGAAAAATCATAATCCGGAAATCATTACGATCATGGGCGGGCCGCATGTGTCTTTCACCGCTACCGACACCTTGAAGCAATCTCCTGAAATTGATTTAATCGTCACGGGGGAAGGGGAGGATACCATTGCCGAACTGACGCCGGTCTTGAATCAGCGGAACCAATGGCATGGGATTCTGGGAATCGCTTATCGCGAAAGCGAACAGATCATCGTTACGGGAAGAAGAGATTTTATCACGAATGTTGATAGAATTCCTTCTCCGGCGCGTCATCTGCTTCCGATCTCCCGTTACAGGGCCCTGGGTTTTCCGGTGAGTTTAATTACCGGCAGGGGTTGTCCTTACTCCTGCATTTTTTGTGTGGGTCGCAAGATGGTCGGTTCCAAAGTCCGCAAACGAAACCCAAAGCTGGTGTTGGACGAAATAGAACAGATCATCAGTTACGGTTTTGACCGGATTAACATTGCCGATGATCTTTTTACCACCGATAAGGATCGCGTGCGCGAAATTTGCGCGGGAATCCGGGAACGATCATTAAACTTCAAATGGAGCGCCTTCTCCAGGGTGGATACCGCAAGCCAGGAGGTGTTTGATCTGATGGCCGGGGCCGGTTGCGACAGCATCAGTTTCGGCGTGGAGACAGGAAATCCCGAAATGCTGAAACGCATCAGAAAAGGGATCAAATTGGAGCAGGTCTATGAGGCCGTCAAAATGTGCAAACAGGCGGGAATGATTGCCCACGCTTCATTTATGGTCGGGTTGCCGGGTGAAACAATGGAAACTCTGGCGGAGACCGATCGATTTGCCCGCAGCACGAAAGCTGTTTACGGTTACCATTTTCTCGCGCCTTTTCCCGGCACGACCGTCCGCGAAAAAATCAGTGAATATGATCTGGAAATTCTAACCGACGACTGGAGCCGCTACGATGCCAATGCAGCCATCGTTAAAACATCATCATTGGACCCTCAGCAAATGGATGATTTTGGAACGCGTTACTTTGAGGAGATGGAAGTTGACTGGAACAAGATCATGAAAAGATATTATGAGGGGAAAGTTTCTCCGGAAGACCGAATGCAGGTCGAGGGACAATGGAGAATGAAGCTGACGTATCAAATTCTGCAAAACGATATCATTGAGCAATGCGGCAGGATGGAAAATTCATTGGTTAAGGGGTCAAAAGAAAAAGCGCTTCAGGAATTGTGCGACAGGGTGCAAAATTGCACCAACTCGGATGCCGGGATTGTGGACAATACGATTCGTGATTTTGCCGGTCGCGGTTATTTGAAGGCGGATTTTTCCGACGATGGATGCGTTTGGTCATGGTCCGGCTGACGTGCATTTACTTACGGATGAAGATTCCGAGAGATTCGCACATCGGCATTTCTTCGTAGAGGCCGGAAGACGCGGCTTTCTGATAAACACGATAAGGCGCCTGTCCTCCCATTGACGGATCCGGGAAAATGTCATGAAACAAAAGATAACCGCCCGGGATCAGATGTTTTGACCATATTTCACAATCGTTTAAAACCGCTTCGTAAGCGTGGCTGCCATCAATAAAAAGAAGACTTAAAGGCGTGTTCCAGAATTTGCCGATTGTCGCCGAACGGCCGATAACGGGAACCACAACATCTTCCAGTCCGAAATCGCTTAGGGTTCTGCGGAAATGCTTCAGCGTATCAATTTTGCCGGTTTCCTGGTCCAGCAGGTCGGCATCAAAATATTCTTCTCCGGGTTGTTGTTCCTCGGAACCTCCGTGATGATCGATTGAAAAAAGAAGAGAGGATTTCTCTTTGCAG